>JAWXBB010000297.1:0-5080 GCA_034439795.1 Planctomycetaceae bacterium
CATTTGCCGACGAGCACTTCCACCGCGGCCGCCTGAAAACCGGCCGCGAGATCGGCCTTTCGCGCGGGCGTGAGCGGAATCGGCGCCTCGCGCGAACCGGGCGTGCCCCGCGCGGCGTACAGCACGGCGGTCTTCAGGCCGCTGAAGCTGAACTGCAACCGGTCTTCGTTGAGAAACGTCCGCGGGAAATGGATCGCCTGCGGGTTTCCCTGTGCGGCAAGTTTTTCCAACAACGGGCCGCCGGGATAATCGAGGCCGAGCACCTGCGCGACCTTGTCGAAGGCTTCGCCGGCGGCGTCGTCGAGCGTGGCTCCCAGCAGCGTCAGCTCGACGGGGGACCGGCAGTCGAACAGATGCGTGTGCCCGCCGCTGACCACGAACCCGACCGCGGGGAAGATGTCCGGTCCGGCCGCCATCCGGCAGGCATACAGATGCGCCCAGACGTGATTGACCGCGACCAAGGGGACGTCGAGCGCCAGCGACAGCGTCTTGGCCGCCGTCAGTCCGACGAGCAGCGACCCCACCAGCCCCGGCTGCGTGGCGACCGCGATGACGCCGATATCGGAAAGTTTAACGTCCGCGATCCGCAGGGCCTCGTCGATCACCGGCAGGATGCGGTCGACGTGCGCCCGCGACGCGATCTCGGGGACGACGCCGCCGAACCGCTCGTGCAGTTCGTGCTGCGTGGCGACGATGCTCGACAGCACGCGGCGGTCGCGATGAATCACCGCCGCCGCCGTCTCATCGCAGGACGATTCGAGCGACAGCAGCAGTTCCGGGGACGTCATCAACCAGGAATCCGTTAGCCGCGACCCGGAGGCTTTGCGCAGGGGAGCGCGGGTCGGAACACACATTACGCGTCGCGCGCTCCGCACAGCGCTCCCCTGCGCAAAGCCTCCGGGTCGCGGCTAACAGGGATGTTTCACACCGCGGCGGCGCGGAGGAACGTCAGCAGGTTGCGGATCGGCCAGTCGATCGCCGCGGCGCCGGACTTGTCCGCCTTGGCGTCGGTCTTGGCCTTCTCGGCGTCGGCGGGTTTGTCGGTTTTTTTGTCGTCGGTCGCCGGCTTCTCGGCCGTCTTCGGCTTGGCGAGTTCCTGCTGCAAATACTCCAGCCCCTTGGCGAGCTGCGTGTCCTTGTAGTCGGTCTTGGGCGGATCGGTCTTCCGCAGGACATCGCGTTCGCCGCGATAGCTGCGGTACTTTTCCATGTCCTCGTTGGTCCACTTCACGTCGAACCCGCTGTCGGGTGAGACGCCCCACTCGTCCGAGTCCTTGGCCTTCGGGAACCGGTGAATGTTCTTGCCGCTGGGACGGTGATAGCTGGCGGTCGTCAGTTTGAGGGCGGTCTTGCCCCCTTCGAGTTCGATGACGTTCTGCACGCTTCCCTTGCCCCAGCTTCGTTCACCGACGACGACCGCCCGGTGATGGTCCTGCAGGCAGGCCGAGACGATTTCGCTCGCCGAAGCGCTGAAGCGATTGATGAGGACCACCATCGGGAAGCCATTGAACGTGCCGGCCTTGCGGGCCTTCACGACCTGCTCTTCGGTGTTGCGGCCCTTGGTGCTGACGATGACGCCCGATTCCACAAACTGATCGGCGATCGCCGTCGCCGCCTGCAGCAACCCGCCCGGATTGTAGCGCAGGTCGAGCACCAGCGCCTGCATCCCATGCTTCTGCAACTCGGCGAGGGCCGCCTCGATTTCGTCGGCGCTGTTGCGGCTGAAGTGCGTCAGCCGGATATAGCCGATCTTCGAGTCCCCGTCGAGCAGATATTCCCAACTGCCGTCGCTGCGGTAGCGGTCGCCGAGCACCGTCGGGGTCTTGATGATCGCCCGCACGATGTCGACGGTCTCGGGCTTGGATTCGCCGTCGTGCAGCACGGTGACTTTCACCGACTCGCCCGGTTTGCCGCGCATCATCTTGATGGCGGAGTCCATTTCCCCGCCTTCGGGGAATTCATTGGTCGGCTTGCCGTCGATCTCGACGACCTTGTCGCCGGGCCGAATGCCCGCCTTGTAAGCCGGGGTGCCCGGCAGGGGCGTCATCACGGTCAATTGCCTCGTCCGCGGGTCGATGCTGACCTGAATGCCGATGCCGCCGAATTCCTGCTCGACGACGGTGTTGAAATCCTTGAGATCCTGTTCGTCGATGTAGGACGAGTACGGATCGAGATGATTGATCATCCCCCGCATCGCCGCTTCCATCAGTTCGCGGCGATCGACGGAGGTGACGTAATTGCGGTCGATCTGCTCGAAGGAATCGACGAAGAGCTTCATCAGCTCGTAGTATTCCTGATCTTCCGCGGCCCGCGCCGGCGACCACGTGCCAAGGATGAGACCACCGACGACCAAGACCTGCCACAACCGGGTGACCATGCCCCCACTCCCTTTGAGACGAACCGACCGGCGGACCGAGTGCGCTGCCGCAACCCATTGACTGTAGGCATTTTCCGGGGCGGCGGCAAGGGCGTTCGAGAAAGTTGAAGTGAAGGTTTGCCAGCGTTAACAGGTGGTGGTTCGTCGTTCTTGACCTCGAAGAGGTCGCATATAGTAGCCGGGGGTCGCAGCGCAGCGGAGACCCCCGGAACTGATGGCCGAATCTTCGCATCCTGAAGGGATGCCATAACGAGCGATTCTGGCATCCCTTCAGGATGCTTCCACTGACGACAACGCTTTCCGGGGGTCTTCGCAAAGCCTCCGACCCCCGGCTACTTTATGCGAACCCTCCGGGTTCAAGAATGAGGCACCGTTTTCGATTGATGACCGCACTGGTCATCGGAATTGAAAGCGCTAATCGCTCCACTATCGGCCGCGCGTCTCCCAACGGTCGGTGGCCGACCACGCGGCAGCGCGCAATGCGGGGTCGTCGGACTTTTTGAGAGTTTCCAGAACCTGGCGGACTTCGGGGCGGTTCTGGCCGACGCGGCCGGCGACGCGCGCCAGTTGGACGATGACTTCGGGACGCTCGTGGCCGATGGCTTCGACGATCGTTGGCAGCGCGGCTTGCACGTCAGCCGCTTCGGCGCGGATCTGCAAGAGCGCCCAGCCCGCCAGCGCGCGGTCGGCCACCGGGCCGGATTGCACCTTCTCCAGCAGCACGGGGACGGCTTCGGCGGCCGGACTCCCGATGCGGCCGAGGGAGTACATCGCCGCCCGACGAGCCGCCACGTCCGATCCCTTGGCGATGCCGATCAGCGAGGGGACGGCCATCGTCGCTCCGGGTCCGAGTTCCGCCACTGCGACCGCCATCGCGATGCGGACCTGGCGATCGTTCTCCGTCGCCAGGCGCTCCACCAGGGCCGCCTGGGCCGCCGCGGCTTTGGGGCCCAGTTGCCCCAGCGTTCGGGCCGCTTCATAGCGGATCGGCGCTTCCGGCTGCGACAGCCCCTCGATGAGCCGCGGCAGCGCGATCTTCAGATAGTCGTCGTTGCCGGGATCGAACTGCAGCAGCGACCACGCGGCGGCGAGACGGAGCTTGGGGTCGTCGCTTTCGATGACGTTGGTGATGTCCTTGATGGCGGCCTTGTCGCCGATGCGGCCGAGAGCATACGCGGCGGCGGCCCGGTCGGGATTGCCGGCGTCGTTCATCGCCGCGCGCAGGATCGGCCCGGCGGTCCGGGGATCGGCGCCAATTGCGGCGATCGCCAGGCACAGTTCGCGCTGAGGCAACTTGTCCTTTTGCTTTAGCAATTCGAGCAATCGCGGCAGCGCGGGTTTGGCGGCCGGCCCCATCGTGGCCAGCGTTTGCAGGGCGAGTTCGCCGTAATGCGGGTCATCGAGCGTCTTCGTCAGCGCGGCGACCGCCGGGCTGCCGATGCGGCCCAATGCCTCCGCCGCGCGGATGGTGACCGAGCCTTCGGCGTCTTTCAGGGCCTCGCTCAGCGACGGAACTGCCGCCGCGGCGGCCGGACCAATCGCCGCCAGGGCTTCCGCCGCGGCCATCCGCACAGGGGCTTCCGCGTCCTTCAGGCTGTGTTGCAGCAACTCAATTTGATCGGCGGCCCGACGGCCAAACTTGCCCAGGGCGAGCAGTGCCTGCCCACGAACATTCGGGACGGAACTCTTCGCCAAAGTCGCCAACGCCGGCAACGCGACTTCCGCTTTCTCGCCGATCTCACCGAGCGAACGGGCGACCGTGGCCTGCAGCGTCGGTTGAGTGTCACCCGCGAGTCCGGCGAGCGCTTCCACCGCCGGGGCCGCCGTGCCGCGGAGTTCACCCAGCAATTCGGCGACGGAAATCTTCGTCGCCGTCGCACCGGATTTGAGGAGTTCCAGCAGTTGGTCGATCTTCGCCCCGTGACTGACCGCCAGCCAATGGACGGCCGTGCTGCGGACGCTGGGCCGACCGTCGGCGAGCGCCTGCAGCAACGTCTTGACCGCGGCGTCAGACGGCTTGTCGGACAGCGCGATGCTGGTCGCGGCCGCCTCCACGGCGATCGACCGATCGGACGACAACAGCAGCTTCTCGACATCGCCCAAAGACGGTTTCGCCGCCGGGCCGATCTCGCGCAACGCGATCAACGCCTGCTGTTGCAGCAGCGGCTCCTTGCTCTGCAGCAGCTTGGTGACCGCGGGGACGGCGGCCCGGGCCACGTCGCCGAGTTGTCCCAACGTGATGAGGGCGTCGTGCTGCAACGACAGGTCGTTGACGGCCAGGAGCGCGACGACTTCGGGGACGAGCGCCGTCGCATCGTGACCGAGTGCTGCGATGTCGCTGAGAAGGGCCGATTTCGCGTCCGCATCGGCTCCGCGCAGTCGCAGGCGGAGTTCGCCCGTGCGGTCCTGGGCGGTCGTCACCGTGGCTAGCAACAGCCACGCCAGACTGAATCGAACCACGGTGCCGAGCATGACATGCCTCTCTTTTCGCGCGGGGCAATGCTTGCCCGCGAATTCGCCGATGGGTACAACCCATGTGGTATCGTGTTCCGGGTCGGGGTGCAAGTTTCTTCGACGACCGCCGCCGTGCATTTGTTGCCGATGGGCCGTGCGGCGCGGGTTCAGGAGTGATTGCCATGCGAATGTGCGTCTGCCTTGCCGGTTTGGTTTTGGTCGCGTCGGCGATGACGGCCGACAGCCAGG
>JAWXBB010000298.1:0-5414 GCA_034439795.1 Planctomycetaceae bacterium
CCACCGCCGAAATGCAGGCCCAGTTGGAGCAGTTCACGCTGACCCTGAACTCCGGCGGGGGCGACCCGTATCCGGGGAAAAAACTCTACATGCAGATGTGCGGCAAGTGCCACACGCTGCATGCCATCGGCGGGCAGGTCGGCCCCGATCTCACCACGTTCAAGCGCGAAGACGTGCGGATGATGCTCATGAACATCCTCAACCCGTCCGCCGAAATCCGCGAAGGCTTCGAGACGCACGTCGCCATCACCAACGACGGCCGCGTGGTGCAGGGCTTCCTGATCGAGCAGGACCCGCAGGTGATCGTCCTCCGCGGCCCCGACGGCCAGACGACGTCGCTCAGTCCGACCGAACTCGAGGAACACATCGTGACCAAGAAATCGCTGATGCCGGAGGGTCAGCTCAAGGAACTCTCCGACCAGCAGCTTCGCGACTTGTTCGCGTATTTGCGGAGCGCGCAGCCGTTGAACGATTGAGCGGGATCATATAGCCCCCGGTCTCCCAACCGGGGCGCGAATGCTTCGCCAATCGCCGTCCGCGCATCGTCCCCCCCGTCGGGAGACGGGGGGCTATATGGACTTCCCTTGGACACCACCCCTCGGCCATCACCGCGACCGCCGCTCACCGGCCGGCAACGGATGCTGCGGGCGGCGCTCTTCGGACTGGTCGCGTTCGGCGTGTCCAGCGGCTATTCGTGGTGGCTGATCTACCGGGCGGGAATCGCGGTGAAGCGATTGGAGGCGCACCAAGGCCGCTGCTCCCTGCGGTGGGATCTTCGCGATACTTATGTGGTGCGGCTGCTGCCGGTCCGATGGCGCTCTGGGTGGCAGCGGTTCCGTATGTCCGACGTCCACTTCCATAACGCCACCGCGGAACCGATCCCCGTCGAGGCGTTTGAGGAACTGCGGCATCTGCCGTTCTTGAACAGCGTCAGTCTTGGAAACTGCGCCTTCAATCCCGATGACCTTACCCACCTGTCGTCGGCCCGGCAGATTCGCGAACTCAGTCTGAATTCGAAGGGGTGGCGCGTTTCCGACGACGCACTCGATGCGATCCTCCAGCTTCGCAACCTCCGCCGATTGGGCTTGTCGGAATCGTGCATTACCGACGACGGCGTCGCCCGGTTGGCGGCGTTGGAGCAGTTGACACTGCTCGATCTGAATCGCTGCTACTGCGTGTCCCAGGAAGCCGTTGACCGACTCTCTGCGAAGTTGCCGAACTGCAAAATCCTGTATGTGCCGCCGCGGCCTTATCACCGTTTCACGTGCCCCACGTGCGGCCATGCCATCAACCGTGGCGAGTGGATGAACGGGCTGTTGCGTTGCCCCCAATGCGGCAGTCGCGAAGCCCTGTTGATGCAAACGAACTTCGACATCTGCCATCCGGTCATCGAACATCGCGTGCCGGCGCGGGCTGCGGCGAAATGAGGACGATCGTGGATGGATGGAGTTCGTCGAACATTTCCCTGTCCCGGAGGGACCACAGCCGTTTGATGTCCCGTTCCGTCCGGGCCGACCCGCAGCGCACTGGCAACCCGGCCGCGACCCGCAGTTGGGTCCAGGTTCCCCAAAGGCGGATGACGGTGCCGCGGGCGACGCCAATCTCGCGGCAAAACCGGTCCAGCGTGACATTCGGCCCGGTCCGCGCGGCCAGGCGGCGCAACTCGGTTCTCAAATCGTGGGCGGCGCTCATGGGAAATCCAGTCGAGTGGTCAACGACCCGAAGCCGCGGGGTTCCATCCCCGCGGATGTCTTCGAGCCTGTCACCCTACCGGAAATGTTGCGCGGATTTTTCGGAAGCATGGTGAGCCGGGAGCGTCAGCGACCGGAGTGAAGAAAAGCTCCGGTCGCTGACGCTCCCGGCTCGCCAGAGATCGCGCGCTCGCAACTAATGGGAAGCACCCGAAGACACGACCGACACGGCCGTGGCACACCAGCCCCCGCGACCGTTTCCCGTCTGCGTGGTCACGGCTGTGTCAGCCCGCGGGCGCTTCGCAGGACGATCAATCCACTCGTCCGGGGCACCTGGCACATCTGACTAAAGATCAACCATTATCCAATTGGAACGGGCGGGAGAACTCCCTCGAGTTACAATCGAAGCACTCGCGATGACAGGAACGACCACCACATCGACGTCATCCCTGGGACACAAGTCCCGGAAACATCGAACTGAATTGGGTGGCGGCCCTGAACGCATGGGAGCTTCAGGGAGGCTCAGAACCTAGATCGAAGCGCGACCGCCGCGGGTCACCACCGATTGGGAAGCCCGAGCATGAAAAAGGACGGAAATGGTTGAAACACCACTGGTCGAGGACATTCAGAATTACGCCCAAAACATCGTCGACACGGTGCGCGAGCCCCTGTTGATCCTCGATGCGACGCTGCGCGTTCAGTCTGCGAATCGTGCTTTCTACCAGACGTTTCATGTCTCTGCAGGGGAGACCGAGGGCCAGCTCATCTACGAGTTGGGCAATGGCCAATGGGACATCCCCGATTTGCGGACGCTGCTTGAGGACATCGTTCCCAAGAGCTCCGTGTTCGATGATTTCGAACTGGACCACACCTTCCCGGTCATCGGCCGGCGGGTGATGCTGCTCAACGCCCGCAAGCTGCAAGCGGGCCAGCACGGCGAGCTGCTGGTCCTGGCGATGGAGGACGTCACCGCACGGAAGCAGGCTGAAGAGGCGCTCCTCAAGGCCGGCGCTTTACAGAGCGCGATCTTCAACAGCGCCAACTTCTCCAGCATCGCCACGG
Organism: Planctomycetaceae bacterium; assembly: GCA_034439795.1. GTDB lineage: Bacteria > Planctomycetota > Planctomycetia > Planctomycetales > Planctomycetaceae > DSVQ01. The sequence continues at coordinate 2,754 of JAWXBB010000298.1, forward strand.
ACGAGAAGGGCGTCATCCAAATCTTCAACGTCGGCGCCGAGCGGATGCTGGGATATACGGCTGCCGACGTGATGAACAAGATTACGCCGGCCGATATTTCCGATCCGCAGGAAGTGATTGCCCGCGCCAAAGCCTTGAGTGCCGAGCTGGGAACCCCGATTACACCCGGCTTCGAGGCGTTGGTCTTCAAGGCGGCGCGCGGGATCGAAGACATCTATGAATTGACCTACATCCGCAAGGACGGCAGCCGCTTTCCGGCCGTCGTTTCTGTCACGGCGCTGCGCGACGCTCAGAACGCGATCATCGGCTATCTCTTGATCGGCACCGATAACACCGCACGCAAGCAGGCCGAAGAAGCACTCCTCAAGGCCGGGGCATTGCAGAGCGCGATCTTCAACAGCGCCAATTTTTCCAGCATCGCCACGGACGAAAAGGGCGTCATTCAGATCTTTAACGTCGGCGCCGAGCGCATGCTGGGCTACACGGCCGCCGAAGTGATGAACAAGATTACGCCGGCCGATATCTCCGATCCGCAGGAAGTGATCGCGCGGGCCGCTGCGTTGAGCCTGGAACTTGCCACCCCAATCACGCCGGGGTTCGAGGCGTTGATCTTCAAGGCTGCGCGTGGGATCGAAGACATCTACGAATTGACCTATATCCGTAAAGACGGCAGCCGCTTTCCGGCCGTCGTCTCGGTCACGGCGCTGCGCGACGCGCAGAACGCGATCATCGGCTATTTGTTGATCGGCACCGATAACACCGCGCGCAAGCAGGCCGAAGAGGCGTTACTCAAGGCCGGGGCGTTGCAGAGCGCCATCTTCAACAGCGCCAACTTCTCCAGCATCGCCACCGACGAGAAGGGCGTCATCCAAATCTTTAACGTCGGCGCCGAGCGGATGCTGGGCTACGCGGCCATCGAGGTGGTGGACAGGATCACGCCGGCCGATATTTCCGATCCGCAGGAGGTGATCGCCCGCGCGAAAGCCTTGAGCGCCGAGCTGGGAACCCCGATTACACCCGGCTTCGAGGCCCTGGTCTTCAAAGCCTCGCGGGGGATCGAAGACATCTACGAACTGACCTACATCCGCAAGGATGGCAGCCGTTTTCCGGCCGTCGTCTCGGTCACGGCGCTGCGCGACGATCAAAACGCCATCATCGGCTATCTGTTGATCGGCACCGACAACGCCGCACGCAAGCAGGTGGAAGCCGAGCGCATGCTGCTCGATCAGCGGGTGCGCGATCAGCAATTCTATACCCGCTCGCTGATTGAATCGAACAGTGATGCCCTGATCGCCACCGATCCGCGCGGCATCATCACCGACGTGAACAAGCAGATGGAGGCGCTCACCGGCTGCACGCGCGACGAGTTGATCGGTGCGCCGTTCAAGGACTACTTCACCGACCCGGAGCGAGCCGAGGCCGGCATCAAGCGGGTGCTGGGCGAAAGCAAGCTCACCGACTACGAGCTCACCGCACGCGCCAGGGACGGCAAGGAAACCGTGGTGTCCTACAATGCGACGACCTTCCACGACCGCGGTCGGAAGCTGCAGGGCGTGTTCGCCGCCGCCCGCGACGTCACCGAGCGCAAACGCTACGAGCAATCGTTGCAGCAGGCCAACCGCGCCAAGAGCGTTTTCCTGGCCAACATGTCGCACGAAATCCGGACCCCCATGAACGCCATCCTGGGGTTCTCCCAACTGATGCTCCGCGACCAGGATCTCACCCCCCGACAATGCCAGTACCTGGGCACCATCAACCGCAGCGGCGAGCATCTCCTGGCCCTGATTAACGACATCCTGGAGATGTCCAAGATCGAAGCGGGCCGCACGACTCTGAATCCCTCCACGTTCGACCTGCCCGTCCTGCTCAAAGATTTGGAAATGATGTTCCGCGTCCGCACGGATGAGAAAAAACTGTCGTTCGCCGTCGAGATGATTGGCGATGTCCCCCAGTACATTGTCGCCGACATCAACAAGCTGCGGCAGGTCTTCATCAATGTGCTGGGGAACGCCGTCAAGTTCACCGAGGAGGGGGGCGTCGGCCTGCGCGTGCGGGCGGATCACGACGGTGCTGCGGGCCCGATTCTCCGGGTCGAAATCGAGGACACCGGTCCGGGCATTTCCTCTGAGGACCAGGAGAAGTTGTTCCGTCATTTCGAGCAGACCAAGACCGGGCAACAGGCGGGGACCGGCACCGGGCTGGGCCTGGCGATCAGCCGGGAGTTTGCTCGCTTGATGGGCGGCGATATCACGGTCAACAGCCAGGTGGGCAAAGGCAGCGTGTTCATCATTCGCCTGCCCTTGAAGGAGGGAGAGGCGCAAGCCGTCCCAGCGAAAGACCAGCCCCGGCATGTCCTGCGGCTCCAGTCCGGACAGGCGACGTGCCGAGTGCTGATTGCCGACGACATCGAGGATAACCGCCAGCTCCTCGCGCAGCTTCTGGCCCCCGTCGGTTTCGAGGTCCGGCTGGCGACCAACGGAGCGGAAGCCGTCCGGGAGTTTGAGGGATGGCGGCCCGATCTGATTCTGATGGATTTCCGTATGCCGGTGATGGACGGCCATGAGGCGATCCGCCGAATCCGGGCGATGGTCGGTGGCGAGCACCCCAAAATCATTGCTGTGACGGCCAGTGCGATGGACGAAAACCGCCAGGAACTGATGG
>JAWXBB010000299.1:0-37176 GCA_034439795.1 Planctomycetaceae bacterium
CACCCTGACCGGCCGGTCCCTCCGGGCCTCGGCCGCCCTCCCGCAGCTGGCGCTCGCGAGCTGACGCGAAGAATCGGACTACATCAACGGGCTGTTAGGAGAGTGAGGCTGCTGAATTTCTGCCGCACTTTTTCGACATTTTTCTGGATGTTTTGGTCGTCGCTCGTTGTGCGGGGTGTCCGGCGTGATCGGCTTGTCCAGACCGAGGCAACGAGACAGTCGAGCGATCTCGAAAAGACCTGCTCTACTCGGATGCGCTTCCGAAATGTGATGCGGATCTTGGCCACGCCAAATCAAATGGCAGGGGCGGCAGACCAGAATGACGGTCCTCGGGTTGAAGAGGCCGAAGCGGTAGGTGAGGTGGTGGATGTCGCAGCCGGGACCACCGCAAATGTGGCATCGGCCATCGTAATGGTCCCAGATCGCTCTTCGGAAAAGCTGCCATTGGTCGGTGTTGAGGAAATCTTCGTAAGTCATACCTTATGTATGCTCGTCACCGACAGAAATGCTCCGACAAGTGCGACCAGCAGGAAGTCCTGCTAATCGCACTCGCCAAAGGCGTTTCGCCCAATTACACCGCCTGTTCGAAGATCGGGGGCATCTTCGGTTCAAGATTGGACGCCGCCGCATTGAGGGCCTGCTGAAACTCATCCGGCGTGGCCTTGATCGGCTGCTGGTAGAAATGGTTTAACGAACCAAGTGCGTGCTTGATTATCTTGCCTTTGAGCCGCCCGATCTCGTCGATCTCCTCTTGCAGACGCAGATTCTTCGTTGCGACGATGGCTCTGGATTGTTTGTGTACGGCTGTCGTGATCCTGTCCAACGCCTGATACGATCCGACAGGAGAATTGCCGAAGTCGACTCTGGCATGAATCGCCTCGTCGGAGGCAATAAACAGTTCATGCGTCGGGTCGGCTTCAGCAGCCTTTCGTCTGGCAGCCAGCTTCTCTTGGAACTCGGGGCTGCTGAGATACTCTCGCTTCCGTTCCTCACGTTCCTGCTCTTCGAGGACATCGATCCGCTTCTGGTAGCAAGCCTTGAGGTAGCCCCCAAAGACCCCAGCAGCGACCTTGCCTGCCACGACCCGGTCGTCGTAGACCGCCTTGACCCGGTTCATTCCATCGAGGAAGTCACCGGGCGATTCGCCCAGGCGTTTAGCCATCTGAAAAATCTCTTCAGCCTTCGATTGCGCCATCTGGCCTTCGCATGCTCGGCGGCAGTCGTCCCAACGGTCGCCGCCGAGCTTGAACTGGGTGATAGTTGTGCGAGGCTTCTTCGCCATCGGCTCGACAACCTTCCCCGCCGCTTTGCCCGTTGGCATAGGTCGGAAGAGCTTGAGGTGGTCAGCAGTCAATGGGAGTAGCTTGATCTCGGAGTAGGCACTGAAGTCGACTCGCTCGATCAGATTCAGCCAGACCAGGTCGCCAATCACTGACCGAACGGTTTTGGGATCGAGGTCGAACAGTTTCGCCGCACCGGCAACCGTGAACCGCCGCACGGCTCCGCCGTGTTGCTCAGCCTTTCGGACCAAATAGCTCCAGACGACGGCATGATTGAGGCCAAAGCGGGTCGTTGTTTCTGGGTACTCGACCTTTGCCCCTTTCTGAGGAAGATAAATGATCGAATAGGCAAATTGGTCGGGCCAGTGCTTCGCAGCCTGGTCCGAGAATCGGGTGACGAACATTTCTTCGGGCGGTTCAACTGCGATCCATTCCTGACCTCGCCGCTCGACGAGGTCGCCGAGGCTACTAGCGAGTCATACTCTCGCTTGTTCTTGACGATGACTCGGCCGCTTTTACGCCGGTTGCCGATCTTCCTGCTGACGCCATCTTTACCGATGGTCGCTGTCACCGGTTCCAGCTTATGCGAAAGCATCAGTGCCCGTTTGCGACGATTCACGGTCGATTGATTCACGCAAAACAGTTCGGCCACTTGATGCTCAGACAGGTGTGGTTTGGCGATCAGGTACACGTCAAGCAACACGTTTCGCTGCCGCTGCGTCAATTGAATTGGTCGACGCCACAGGTTCAGTTCGATGGCGAGGGCCTTCCGCTCGATCTCGCTCAGTCCAACTCGAACGTCTGCTCCTGCGAGCCAGTCGATTCCAAGTTCAATGCAGACATCTCGCCGCTCGTGGCCATCGATCACGTGGCCTGCCTCGTCCATGACGACAGGGCTCTGCACGCCGACGGCTTCAATCGAAAGCTTCAGATTGGCACGCTCCTCAGCAGTCGCCGGAGGGAAGATACGGAATGGGTCATTCATGATCTGGTCCTTTCGGTTTCTCGGATTCTCGCTTTCTGCCAAAGTGAGAAAGTGAGAATCTGCACGGGGAAAAATCAAAACGAAGGCCCTGCGGGACTGATGCAATCGCATCAGTCCCGTGTCAAATGGGGACGAATCAGAAGAGGGGCGGTCACGTTCCGCGCCTTGGGCGACGTCCCCGGCGCTCCGAGCGCCGCTTGCCGCAGCGCGGCGCTCAGCGACAGGCTCGCTCCACCGGTTGCGCCCACGCACAGGAAACTGCGGCGATGCAACCATCGAGTCGTTGTCTTTGGGTGAGTGGATTGCATGCGTATCGCCTTCTCATTCAATGGTTCGTGGCGAACTCGCGCGTGTTGACGAGCGCCCAGACGACGTCGGCGAGCGCGGCGCGGCGGTCGGCGCTCTCTGCCAAGTGACGCCAGACGGCGTCGCGCTCCGCGTCGTCCGGCAATCGTGTCAGCGTGGCGAGAGAGATTTCCTCGACGATTGCCGCATCGGTCGCACCGTCGTTCAGCAACCGTGCCAACCGACCAGACGAGATTTTCTCGATCACGCGCGGGTCGCTCATCAGATAAATTGGCTGGCGGATCGACGGTCCCGTCGCGCGATCGCAGTCGCACAATGATTTGCGGTCTCCGCGGCCCAGGATGCGAAAGACGTTGCTCACCGCAGGCTGAGAGAACCGATTTGGCGCCAGTTCGACGGCGGTGCTGCCTGCTGGCACGTCCGGCCCAAACCAGCGGCGCCTTGTAGCGGATGATCTCGAAGCCTTCGACGTCATCGTTCAGCGTGCCGAAGTCGATGTCGTCCTGACGATTCTCCAGTTCCTTCCCCGGTCCGCGACGATACCGCAGCGCGCCGTGCTCGTTCGTTGACAATTGCACACGGACCTTTTGCAAGCCGTGCGGCACTTGCAGGGCAATCGTCCCCTCGGTGTCGGGGCGACCTTGACCGAACCAGTATTGGCCATCCATTTGACCGAACATGTGGAATGCATGGCCGCGAGTTTTCTTGCCGGCGCTGTCCAGGACTTGCGCGTGGAACACGACGTGCGGCACGGCCTGCACCTCGATCGTCGTCGAGCGACCGCCAAAAGGTCTCCGACCTGCTCCTGAAGTTTTTCACCACCGATCCCAACGCCAAGACCTGGTTTCTAAAGTCCCTCTGAACCGGCTGGTAGAACGATTCAGAGTCACCAGGTGGATCAGAGGCGATCCTCCACGGCATTCAGCAAATTCGTCTCTCAAATCCGGCTACCGATGTCAAAAAACTCCCGAGAGGAGGCATCCCGGATGAGAACTCACGGACTGGTTGGCAACCCGCACGGGTGGCAATAAAGGGAGTGAAGCCAGCTCAGAACTCTCGTCCGGAATCTTGACACTCACTTGCGTGATTGTCACAATCGGCCACCTGATTGTCAGCAATCATCCGGGAGTAAAGCATCGTGTCTGTCGCCATTTCCAGTGGAAAACTTGTCAGCGACCTGATGGACTTGGTACGCCGCGAAGGTCACGAGCGTGGTGACCGGCTGCCGTCGATTCGCAAACTTTCGGCGAAGATGGGCCTGGGCCGGAATGCAATCCGCGACGGGTTGTTGGAGGCTCAGTCAAAAGGGTTCGTGAAGATCGAACCGCGACAGGGTGTCTACGTGCAGGACTTGGCTCCGGGCAGCAAGTCCGACGGACTGGAACAAACGCTCGCCCAAAGCTTGGCGGCGGAAGCGCAGAACCTCTTTCACCTCATCGATGCTCGGATGTTGGTCGAGGTGGAACTGGTCGGCGAGGCGGCGCGAAATCGGCGGCCGGAAGAGCTCTTGCCGCTGCGGCAGGCCTTGGAATCGGTGCTGGCGATTCGTGAGGACCGGCTCGCGCTGATCGCAGCGGACGAGGCGTACCATCTGGGCATTGCGCGGCTGGCGGGCAACGGTGTGCTGCTGACATTCTTGCGGACGCTGCTCGGACTGCTGCGACCGGCCAAGCAGAGTTTGATGCTGTCGTCCGGCGACCGCGGGCAAACGGATCGCGAGCATGTGGAGTTGTTTCGCTGCCTGCTGGCTGGCGATGCCGAGCGGGCACAAACCGTCATGCGCGAGCACATCGCCAAAGGACGCTCACTGTTGCTGGAGCATCTCAACACGATGCCGGGAACTGTTGAAGAGAATGAAAAATGAAGAGTGGGATAGGCTTCCAGCCTGTCGTGCATTCTCGTGAAGATGACAGGCTGGAAGCCTATCCCACGGACCCCACCGCTCCTTGACAGCATCCTGCCCACCTTTTTGGAGACTTAGCCATGTGGAATTTCTTCGGACCGATGCGGAGCTGTCGAGGCACGGTGTCGCGGCGCGACGTGTTGCGAGTCGGCGGGCTGTCGTTCGCGGGACTGACGTTGGCCGATGTCTTGCGGCTGCGAGCCGGTGCGGCTCCGACTGCGGCTGAAGGCGCGGGGCGAGGCAAGTCAGTCATCATGATTTGGATGCGCGGCGGGCCGTCGCACATCGACAGCTTTGACATGAAGCCGGACGCTCCGGCGGAGGTGCGCGGCGAGTTTCGGCCGATCCCGACCAACGTGTCCGGCATTCAAATCTGCGAGCACATGCCGCTGTTGGCCGGTGACATGGACAAGCTGGCGATCGTGCGCGGCATCAAGTCGAATGATCTGGGCGATCACACGCCGCACTACATCATCAGCGGCTCGCCGGATCGCGGGAAGCGGCCGGCGTTCGGTGGGATCGTCAGCCACTTGCAGCCGCGCTCCGACGGGCTGCCGCCGTATGTCAGCCTGATGTACAAGCCGCCGGGACTCTACGACAACGAGGGCCCGGTGTATCTCGGCCAGTCGCATCGGCCGTTCGTGCCCAAGTCTGAGGGACTGGCGAACCTGAGCTTGGCCAAAGGCGTGTCGCTCGACCGGCTGAGCGACCGTCGCCGGTTGCTCAGCGAGTTCGACGGGCTGAATCGCGAGGTCGAGCAGCACGAGGCGATGTCTGGCATCGATGCCTTCACGCAGCAGGCGCTGGAGATGGTCACGTCGTCCAAGGCACGCGATGCGTTCGACATGTCGCAAGAGTCGGCCGAGACGCACGCGCGGTATGGCAAGTTCTGCGAGAACTTTTTGATCGCGCGGCGGCTGGTCGAGGCGGGCATCTCGGTCGTGACGCTGAAGGTCGGCGACTGGGACACTCACGAGAAGAATTTCATCGACATGCGCGATCAGTTGCCGCAACTCGATCGCGGCTTCCACGCGCTCGTCAATGACCTGCACGAGCGTGGCCTGGACAAAGTCGTGGCCGTCGTCCTGTGGGGCGAGTTCGGCCGCGCACCGCGCATCTCGCGCGGCGACGGCCGCGATCATTGGCCCGAAGCGGGCGCGGCGGTCCTCGCGGGCGGCGGCTTCAAGGTCGGCCAAGTCATCGGCGAAACCGACAAGCAGGGCGGTCGATCCAAGGTTCGCCCCTACACGCCCGGCAACGTGCTGGCCAACCTGTATCGCCATCTCGGCATCGACCCGGCCCTCACGATCCCCGATCACAACCAGCGGCCGATGCACCTGCTCGACGATCGCGAACTCGTGCGCGAACTCATCTAACGATGAAGCTTTGCCTCAGATCATCAGCCGGAACGCGCTAGCGTCCGGTTTGAAACGGCAACCGGACGCTAGCGCGTTCCGGCTGATGAAACTCGACACAGCCACAACAACTTTCAGACCTCAAGATTCCAGCCAACGCAGCGTTTGCCCTCGCTGACGCTGCGGGTTACATCCCTGCGAAGCACAACCTGCGAGCGACCGACATGAAATCACCACGACCAACCGCCACCGTGACGGCTCGCAGCCGTGTGATGCTGCTCGGCACCTCTGTGGTGATTCTCGCTGCCAGCCTGGCGCTCATTGCTGCTGAATTACAACCGCAGACTGTCCTGAAGACCGAGCACTTCGACCGCGATCCCGGTTGGGACGGACACAACAACCGCGTCAAGGTCGAGAAGCCGAACTCGGTGATCCAAGACTTCGGGTACAGCCAGACCAACCGCGCGGGCGGCAAGGCGGCCGGGGAATTCGGCGGCCGTGTTCAGCGCTGCAACACTTCGGCGTTCTACGGCATGAGACTGGACCAGCCGAAGACTCTGGACAGCAAGCTGCGCTGCTCGGGTTCGTTCGCCTTGACGCAGAGCACGGGAACGTCGGGGCTGTTCTTCGGTTGGTTCAACACCAAGACACCGGGATCGCGTCCCTACAACTGGATGGGGTTTGGCCTGGGCGGTGAGAAGACGGGCTGCTGTGTCAACGTCGGCTATCGCACAACCGGCGGGCTGGCCGACGGGCCGGGCCGAGTCACCGGCTACGGGCCTGGATGGTTTGCGAAGCCGAAAGTGCGAGACATCCATCTGATCCCCAACGACGGCACCCGCTACACCTTCGACTTTCTGTACGACCCGGAGGCCAACGGCGGCATCGGCGAGATCACGTTCACGCTCGGCGGGAAAGGCCCGTTCACCGGCGGGCCGTTTGTCTACAAGCTGAAACCAAGTCACCGCGAGAGCGGCGCGACTTTTGACGCCTTCGGGATCATCAACTCGCAGTCGGCGGGAGGTTTTCTGACGGCCTACTTCGATGACTTGGTGATCGACGGTCAACCCCTGTCCTTCGACGACGACCCGCAGTGGATCGGGCAGGGTAACCGCGAGAAGCTCGATGACTACGGCCTGGAGGGGGCGCACCAATTCGGCTTCAGCGACACGGCCTTCGCGGGAGGACAGCGCGGCGAGTTGGGCGGACTGATGTACAGTTCGGCTTCAACGTCGGGTTACTGCGGCGACAAGGTTGTCCGGTTGACTCTGGACGACAAGCTCACGGCGTCGGGCAAGGTCGCACTGACGCAGTACGGCTCGGACGGCGGGCTGTACTTCGGTTGGTTCGATTCGAAGAAGCGTGGCCATCGTCCCGTGAACATTCTCGGCGTCTTGATCGAAGGCTCGACCTCCAGTGCCCCCTCCTTTCGGGCTTGTGCCGCCTCGTCCGACGCCAAGAGTTTTCTCCGTCGCGAGAGCACAGCCTCGCGGATCGCGCCCGACGGCAAGTCCCACATTTGGAAGATCGAATATCAGCCGGATGCCGACGACGGATGTGGCCGGCTGACATTGTGGCTCGACGATCACAAAGACTCATTCACCCTGCCGCCGGAGTTGCGAAAGGCCGGCGCGACGTTCGACCGCTTCGGCCTGTTCGTCCACGAAGGGGGCGGGCGAGCCTCACGCATCTATCTCGATGACTTGAATTACACCGCCGCGAACAAGTGAATGCGCAGGTGAGACGATGGGGGAACATCTTATGAGCAGGTTTCGACTGAGTCGGGTTGGACAATGCGGCAGGATCGGGGTCGCTCTCGGCCTAGTGCTGGTCGGACTCGCCCTCGCCGGGCCTTGTTCCGTGAGGGCCGCGGAGGCGTCACCGCCACGCCCCAACATCCTCTTCATCCTCGCCGACGACTACGGCATTGACGGCGTCGGCTGTTACGGCTCGGATCGCTTCCAGGACAAGACACCCAATCTCGACGCGCTGGCGAAGACCGGGACGCGCTTCGAGCGTTGTTACGCGGCGCCGGTCTGTGGGCCGTCGCGGTGCCTGCTCATCACCGGACGCTACGGGTTCCGGACCGGTGGCCTGTCGAACGAGACAGCCAGCCGACCCACGCCCAAAATCGAACCGTCCGTTGCGAAGATTCTCAAGCAGGCCGGCTACGCGACGGGCATGGCCGGCAAGTGGCGGCAGATGGGCGGCACGCCCGGCGAGTGGGGCTTCGACGAGCACCTCATGTCCGACACGGCCAGCGGCCACTCTCATGTGAAGAGCTACACCGTGAACGGCAAGCAGGTGGAGCAGACAGGGGAGGTCTATTACCCGGACGTGCAACAGGCGTTCGCCCTGGACTTCATCCGCAAGCAGCGCAGCGAGCCGTTCTTCTTCTATTACTCGACGCATCTGGTGCATGACCCGATCGTGGCCACGCCGGACAGCCAGCGGGAGCAGAAGAGCAAGAAGGAACTCTACGACGACAACGTCGCCTATCTGGACAAACAGATCGGCCAACTCGTCGCGGAACTGGACAAGCTGGACCTGCGCGAGCGGACGTTGATCGTGTTCTCGGCCGACAACGGCACCGATGTGGGGCGCGGGCCCAGCACGATCGGCGGGCGGACACTCAGCGGCGGGAAAAGAGACCTGTTGGAAGGGGGCGTCGGAGTGCCGCTCATCGCCAATTGGAAAGGCACGATGCCCCCCGGCCGCGTGCTGCGGGACTTGGTGGATTTCACTGACCTGCTGCCGACCTTCGCGGATGTCGCCGGGGCCAAGCTGCCGCAGGGCGTCCGCTTCGATGGCCGCAGCTTCGCGCCTCAACTGAGCGGCGCGAAGGGCACGCCGCGTGAGTGGGTGTTCCTGCACTACCGCTCCAACTGGCATGTGCGCGACGACGGCTGGAAGTTGAACGAGAACGGCGACCTGTTCGACATGCGGGACGCGCCGTTCGTGGAACAGCCCGTGCCCGCGAATGCGACGGACGCGGCAGCCGTCGCCGCCCGGAAGCGCCTGCAAGCCGTGCTCGCGCAGCTCGACCCCGCCGGTGGCAAGACCGAGCCACCACCCAAGAAGAAGTCCCCAGCGAAGTAGCCAGACTCACTCAAGAAATAACCCGCATGATTTACGTTTCTCACCCACAATTCACATGACATCGGAGACCTTGCCATGACCGACTCTTTGAACCGTCGCGATTTCGTGAAACTTTCTTCGGCGGGTATTGCCGCCGCATCGGTGCTCGGTGCATCGCCGACGCAAGCCGCTCGCGGGGCGAACGACAAGCTGGTGGTCGCGTTGATCGGCTGCGGCGGACGCGGGATGGGTGATGCCGGACAGTTCAAGAAACTGCCCAATGTCGAAGTCGCTTATGTCTGCGATGTGGATGAGGCTCGGCTCGCGTTGGCGGCGAAGAGTTTCAACGTGCCGGCCGGCAAGGCGGTCAACGACCTGCGGTGGGTGCTCGATGACAAGTCGGTCGATGCGGTGATCGTGGCGACGCCCGACCATTGGCACTCGCTGGCGGCGATCCTGGCGTGCGACGCGGGCAAGCATGTCTATGTCGAGAAGCCGATCTCGCACAACATTCGCGAGGGGCGGTTGCTGGTCGAGGCGTCGGCTCGGAACAAGACCCTCGTGCAGCACGGCACGCAAAGCCGCAGCACCGTCACCATGATCGAGGCGGTCAAGCGGCTGCGCGAGGGGATCATCGGCGACGTGCTCGTGGCGAAATGCTGGAACATTCAACGTCGCGGCCTGCTGCCTCCCGGTAAGGACACGCCGCCTCCGGCCGGCTTCGACTACGACTCGTGGGTCGGCCCGGCGACGATGATTCCGTACCGTACCAATCGCGTCCACCAGCGGTGGACCATGTGGTATCACTTCGGTGTCGGCGAAGCGGGCAACGACGGTGTGCATGACATCGACTACACGCGCTGGGGTTTGGGGGTCGAGACGCATCCCACGAAGATCTCGGCAAACGGCGGCAAGTTCCACTTCAACGACGAGACCGAGTTTCCCGACACGCAACAAGCGACGTTCGAGTACCCCGGCGACGGCAAGCCGGGCAGCCAGAAACTGCTGATTTACGAGCAGCGGCTGTGGTCCACGAACTACCCGCACAACACCGACAGCGGGGCCGAGTTCTACGGCACGAAAGGGCAGATGTTCCTGAGCCGTCGCGGAAAACTGACGGTACACGGTGACCGCAACGTGGAGATCAAACTCGACATCGAACAGAAGCCGCAAGACGACGCGGCTCATGTGCGCAACTTCTGCGACTGCATCCGCAGCGGAGCGAAGCCCAACGCCGACGCGCTGACCGGCCACCTCTCCACCTCGCTGGCTCACCTGGCCAACATCGCCACGCGCGTCGGCCGCTCGCTGACGTTCGATCCGCAGAAGGAACAGTTCGTCGGCGACGACGACGCCAACAAACTGATCCGCCGCGAGTACCGCGACCACTGGGGCACGCCGCGCGGTGTCTAAGTGGAACGGCGGAAATTGTCTGGTCGTCGCCGAACTCGTGCGAGTTCGGGGTCTGAAGTCTCACGACTTCAGCGACCCAACTCTCTCTCCACAGAAGCCATCAATCTCAACGGAGCCAAAGCCATGAACCGCAAAATCAAGAGGCTTCCATTCGTCATTCCGGCGATGGTGTTGACGATGGGATGGCTCTGCTGTGTTCGGACAGCGGCGGACGAACCGCCCACAACGAAAACTGCCGTCAAGCAGGAATCGTTCGACCGCGATCCCGGCTGGGAGGGGCACAACAACCGCATCGTGCCGAAGAAGGTGCTGATGGTGAAACAGGACTTTGGCTTTAGCGCGACGCACTTCGCCGGCCAGTCCAAAGGCGAGTCGGGCGGCGTCATCCAGCGTTCGACCACGCCGGCTTCCTACGCCGCTCCGTTGGCTCCCGCGAAGACGCTCGATGACAAGCTCACCGCTTCCGGCAGCTTTGCCGTCACCGGCGCGACACCCGGCGCGGGCGTCTTCTTCGGGTTCTTCAACTCGCAGCAGCCCGGCGGCAGCGGGCGACCCATCGGATCACTTGGCTTGAATCTCGACTTCGAAGGCAACGGTGGACGGCTGGCCGTGCGGCTCATCACCAGCGGGAACAAGTCGTGCGGCACGTTCATCACGCCGTATCTTCCTGGCAAGTTCCGGCCCACACCTATCAAGTTCGACGGCACGCGCTATCACTGGACTCTCGACTACGACCCGCAGGCCGTCGGTGGCAACGGACGTTTTACCTTCACGCTGCGAAGCGAGACTCACCAGACGCAAGACTACGGCCCGCTTCCGGAACTCTCCGAGCGAGAGGCTCAAGCTCGCTTTCCCAACACGACCACGTTCACGGTAGACCTCACGCCGGGCCACAAGAAAGAGGGCGCGACGTTCGACCGTTTCGGCGTGCAGAACATGATGAAGGCCGGCGGCGCGGTGACGATGTTCTTCGACGACGTGCAATTCAACGGCCAGACGCAGGACTTCTCTAAAGACCCGGAGTGGACCGGCGCGGGCAACCGGATCACGTTTGAAGATCGCGAGCAGGTCGGTGCGCACGACTTCGGCTTCAGTGCGATGACGAACCACGCGGGCGGCGCGGCGGGTGAAGTCGGCGGCGGTCTGTGGCGCAGCGGCGCTTTTGGTTACTACGCCGACCGCGTTGGTCCACTCAACTTGGAGCAGCGATTGGAAGCGCGCGGCAAGGTGAAGCTCGTCACCGCCGGACCCGACTCCGACATGTCTTTGGGCTGGTTCAACAGCGCCGCCAAGGACAAGGAGCCGGCGGACGCGAGAAATTTCATCGGCGTCCATGTCGGCGGGCCGACGCGCATTGGCCACTACTTCATCCCTCAGTTCGCGACGGCGAAAGGGACGACGGGCAAGGTGGATCAAGGTCCTGTGCTCACGCCGGGCAAGGTCTTCGACTGGTCGTTGATCTATGATCCCGCTGCGAACGGCGGCCACGGCGAGATGCGCGTGACGCTCGGCAAAGAGTCCGTGACGCTCGCCTTGAAGCCGGGCCATAAAACTCAGGGCGCGAGTCTGGATCGGTTCGGCCTGTTCACCTCCACGGCCGGCGGACAAATGGTGAAAATCTACCTCGACGATTTGAAATACACGGCGGGAGGACGGGCCGAATGAACCGGGCCGATTGCAAACTTCATCGCCTGATGGAATTGTTCCTAGTCGCGTTGGCCTTGGCAAAGACGCCGTGCTTCGCGCGGGATGCCGTCGAGTCGCCCGGCCGCCCGAACATTGTCTTCATCCTGATCGACGACCTGCGCTGGGACGCGCTCGGCGGCACGGGGCATCCGTTCGTCAAGACGCCGAACATTGATCGGATCGGCTCGGAAGGTGCGCGGTTTCGGAACGCGTTCGTCACCACGCCGCTCTGCCTGCCGAGCCGCGCCAGCTTTCTGACCGGACAATATCCTCACACGCACGGGGTCACGGGCACCGCCGATCATCGGGCGAGGAGCTATGAGTTGCCGACGTTTCCGCGCTTGCTCCGGCCCGCCGGCTACGAGACCGCGTTCATGGGGAAATGGCACATCGGCGATGACGCCGGGCCGCGTCCCGGCTTCGATCGCTGGGTGAGTTTCAAAGGCCAGGGCGAATATGTTGACCCGGAGATCAATGCGGACGGCCAGGCGTCGAAAGCCAGTGGTTATCTCACGGACATTCTGACCGGGCACGCGGTGGAGTTCATTCAGCGCCCACGCGCCAAGCCGTTTCTGCTCTATCTCGCGCACAAGGCCGTCCACGCGCCGTTCGTCCCGGCGGAGCGGCACAAGCATCTTTTTGCCGACGTGCCCATCGTTCGTGCGCCGAGCGCCAAAGACACCTGGGAAGGCAAGCCGGTCCTGCGACGGCCCGTCATTAAGCTCTCGCCCAAAGACCCGGACGTGCATTCCAGCGACGAGATGATCCGCAATCAACTGCGCTGCCTCATGGCGGTGGATGAAGGAGTGAAGCGAATCTTCGACGCCTTGGAACGGACGAAGCAACTCGACCAGACCCTGATCGTGTTCACCAGCGACCACGGCTACTTCTGGGGCGAGCATGACTTGGGCGGCAAGCACGGACCTTATGAGGAAGCGCTGCGCATCCCGCTGCTCATGCGTTATCCCAAGCTCATCAAACCCGGCACGACGCTCGATCAATTCGCGCTCAGCGTTGATCTCGCGCCGACGCTGCTAGAACTGGCGGACGTGCCCCCGCCGGACACGATGCAAGGCCGCTCCCTGCTGCCGCTGCTCAAGGGGAACACCGCTGGCGCGCGCACGTCATTCCTGGCCGAATTTTTCCTGGGGAACGGAACCAACCGTTTTCCGAACTGGCAGGCGATCCGCACGGAGCGCTGGAAATACATCCGCTATACCGACCTACCGGAGATGGACGAACTCTATGATCTCCAAACCGATCGTGGGGAGATGCAAAACCGGATCGATGATCCCAAGTCGGCGACGACTCTCGTCGAGTTGAAGACGGAATTGGAACGGCTCCTGAGAGAAACTCAGAGCCGCTAACACCACCCGCACGCTTCGGGTTAGTAGGTAGGGAGACTCGCAACAATGAAATTTGTGTTGTTTACCGACGACCTTTCTGATCTGAGCATCCGCGAAGCCTGCCGCGCCGCCAAGAAAGCCGGCTTCGACGGGCTGGACCTCACGCTGCGCCCCGGCGGGCATGTCCGGCCGGAGAACGCCCAACAGGGTCTCGCCGCGGCGCACGAAATCGCCGACGAGGAAGGGGTCTCGATCCCGATGGTCACGACGGGGATCACGGCCTCCGACGCTCCGTTTGCGGAAGAGGTCATCGCCGCGGCGCACATGCGAATCAAGACGATCAAACTGGGTTACTGGCGTTATGAGCCGTTCGGCAGCCTCTTGAAGCAGCTCGATGAGGCGCGGCGAAAGCTGGAAGGGATCGTGGCGCTGGCCCGTCGGTATCACATCCGCCCCTGCGTGCATGCGCATTCGGGGCCGATCCTGTCCAACGGTCCGCTGCTCTATCTACTGCTCAAGGATTTTCCGCCCGCCGATGTCGGCGCGTATGTTGATCCGATGCACATGAGCTACGAAGGCGGAGGGTCGGGCTGGGAGATGATGCTGGACCTGCTCGCGCCGTGGGTGGCGCTCGTGGGCGTGAAGAATTACATCCTTTCCGCGACGGCTCGCGACGCCTTCGGCCAGCAACGCTTTCAAATCAAGAAAGCTCCGCTCGCCGATGGCATGGCACCCTTGCCTCAATTTTTCCAGCGGCTCAAGCAGATTGGCTACGACGGCGTCGTGTCGCTGGGCAGCGAATACAAAGGGCCGAACAGTTTTCGCCCGCTCACGACGCCGGAGTTGCTGGAGCAATCCGCCGCAGACCTCCGCTACCTGAAGCAGGTCATTGCCAAGCTTTGAGCCAGAGACAACCAATGACTTTCCGGAGAAGGCCCAACGGCCGTGACGGCACGGCAAGAGATGAAGAACGAATTGGAACGAACGCTCGCGGAGGCCAAGCCATGACATTGATGAGTCCTCGTACTCGAAAATCCGTCGTCGGTTGTCTGATCCTCGCTGCACTCGCCGCGAGTGTTCGACTTTCGCAGTCGTCGAATCCCGGTACGCTCTCCGCCCAGGATCAAGTGCAGACCAAGGCGCAGCTTGCGACACCGGCACAGGCCCTGCTTCAAAACATCGAGGTCACGCCTGAGGGATGCGTCAATTTCTACACGACCGACAAGGGCCAGCGCCGGAGAAGTTTCTCGATCTCGCCGGGCGGGTCATTGATCGCTGGCGGCGTGTCGCGCGCCGGCACTCCGTTCACCGATGAGCCGCCGACAATTGATCCGGTCGAGTACGACAAAGCCGGCGCGAGCGGCGGCAGGAACTGGATTCACGATTTCTACTTCGGCCGGTTTGGAAAGGGTCACGGGCAGCCGCGGCTGTACACGCGAGGAATGTTCCTGTGGGGCCGAGGCGACTCGCCCGACATCCAGTTGGGTAGGACCGGTCCCGACAATTCCGAAAACTATCCGGTTACGCAGTATGGCCCGCCCACGGATACGACGCCGGGCACGAGCCTGGGGAAGATTGTTTTCTTGAACTGGGGCGCGGGCGAGTTCCAGGGCGATCTTGCGAGCATCACGGCTCGAAACGACACCGTGGCCACGAACACAAAAAATCCCGGCAGCCTGGAATTCCACACCGCCGGGCCGACGACGTTCACCGATCCGAAGAAGGAGGCTCGCGCGTGGCGGGACGGGCCGGCCCGGATGGTGATTCGATCCAACGGGTACGTCGGCATCGGGGACGAGCCAAGCGCCGCCGAGCGACTGCACGTTCATGGAAACATCCGAGCCGAAGGCAACGTCGTCGCCAAGGGAGATGTCGTCGCGCAGGGCGCGAAGAAGTTTGCGATCTCGCATCCCACACAGACAGGCAAGACGCTGGTTCACGCCGCCATCGAAGGCCCGGAAGCGGCGGTCTATTACCGAGGCGAAGCGCAACTCACCAACGGACGCGCCGTCGTTTCCCTGCCGGATTATTTTGAATCGCTGACTCGCGAGGAAGGGCGCACCGTGATGCTGACCAACGTCGATGGCTTCGACCGGCTCGCGGTCCAGCGGCAATCCGGGAGTCAGGTCGTGGATGGCAAGTTCATCGTCATCTCGGACAATGCCTCGTCGTCGCAAGCCTTCACTTGGGAAGTGAAGGCCGCGCGGGCAGATCTCGCGACACTCGAAGTCGAGCCGTAAGTTATCCGAACCGTGAGCGAGCGCTTCACGAGACTCCGAATTCATTGTGTTGTGAAACGCTCGCCCTCGCTCACGCTTCGGGTGACATGGCTGACTGCCCTTCGGGAACTCGTTTCCTGCGTGTTCCTAAACAGGAAATCCAACATGACAACTTTATTACGCTGCCTCGCCGATGTCGTGACTGGAACATTTTCCACGTCCCGCGCTTGTCGCCGGAGAGAACCAACCGTCAGCCACGGATCAGAAATCCAAGAATCTGGCGCGGCCCGCAAAACCTTCGCGCGAATCGGGTGTTTCATGGAATAGTCCGCCACCGTACTAAATTCCGGGAATGGTCCGATGTCTGCAGCAACAGCCTCTCACAACGTGCCGAAACCGATCCGTGAGAAGCCGTGCTCGCTGGCACGGCCTGCGGCATGTGTCGAGCTGGATCAGGCAGTCTTCTTCTTGGGTCGGGCGTTCTACTCCTACATCGGAGTTCTGGATCGAATCCTGGTCGAAGCCGGGTTGGACGGGCATGTGCGGCCGGGAATGGGCAACGTGCTTTTCGCGTTGTTCGAGCGCGACGACCAGACGATCTCGGAAGTCGCCGCCCGGTTGCGGTTATCAAAATCCACCATGACCGACATGGTCGCGCGGATTCGCAAATCAGGTTTGATTACCGCGAAACGCGATCCGGCCGACGGACGCGCCATCCGGCTGCGACTGACACCGCTGGCACGTTCCTTGGAACCGCGCTGCCGGAAGGCGGCCCGGCGCATGGACGACATTGCCTGCCGTCGATTCAACGACGAGGAGCGAAACGTCTTGCGGGATCTGCTCGGCAGAATGATCGAGTCGATGTCCGAGGAACTGGAAAGAAGCCGTCGCGATTCCCAAGCCTGAGTCGTTCAGGAGATTGCACCACATTTCCCATGCAAGGATCAGATCATGAACCCTGTGGCATCAACCGCTCGCCGACTCGTGTCCGCGCTGCTCCTGCTCGCGCTGTTTGTGGCTCCGACTCACGCTCAAAAGAAGCCGTGCAAAGGCGGCGAGAAGCCGACGCCCGACCTGGCTGAGGTGAAATACGGGCCGCACGAGCGCAACGTACTCGATCTCTGGAAGGCCAAGTCGGACCAGCCGACGCCGCTGGTCGTGTTCATCCACGGCGGCGGCTTCAAATCAGGCAGCAAGGAAAAGCTCTCCGCAGTTCTGCTCGAAGGCTTGTTGGCGAACGGCATCTCGGTCATGGCGATCAACTACCGGCTCTCGCCCGAGGTGAGCTTCCCGGCGCACTACATGGATTGCGCGCGGGCGATTCAGTTCGCACGCTCGAAGGCGAAGGAGTGGAACCTCGATCCAACTCGGATTGGTTCTACCGGCGGCTCGGCCGGTGCGGGCACGTCGCTCTGGATCGGCTTCCATGACGACATGGCCGACCCGAAGAGCAGCGACCCGGTGCTGCGCCAATCGACGCGGCTCACCTGCATGGACGTGAGCGCCGCACAGTCGAGCTACGACCCGCGCGTCATCAAGGAGTGGATCGGTGAGTCGGCCGCGAAGCATCCGGCGCTCATGGGGTTCTACGGCTTGAAGTCCGACGAACTCGATACGCCCAAGGCTCACAAACTCTACGAGGGTGCCTCGCCAATCAACTCCCTCACCAAGGATGACCCGCCCGTGTATGCCTTCTACGGCGAAGTGGGCGAGGTCGCCGCCGATGCCAAAAGCGGTGCGGGCATTCACCACATCAACTTCGGCCTGCGGCTCAAGGAAAAGATGGACGCGCTCAAGATCGAATGCACCATCAGCAGTCGCAAGGATCGTGTAGATCCGGACAAAGAAATGATCGAATTCTTCGCGAAGCACCTGCGCTGAAATCGTCCCGGTCAAGATCGAAGCGACAATCAAATTTTGAAAGGGGATCACGCAATGATGACTTGGAAACAAATCGGGAAGCGATGGGTGACGGCGTTCGGCGCGCTCGCGCTGCTGTGCGGTTCGTTCGCCTCATTCGGTCAAGAGCAGGCTGAGCGGCCGGTGAAACGGGCGGATCAGGTCAGTCGCGAGCGTGCTCGCGAACTCTTCGAGAAATCCAATCGGGGCGAGAAGCTGACCGCGGACGAACAAACAGAACTCGACCGTGCGCGCCAGCAACGGCGGAAGGGAACGGCCCGCGTCCCAGCGAACAGTGGCGACGCGAAGTCCGCCACGCCGACTGGTGGCAAGACGACTGCCGGACTCGTGCCGCTCACGGAACTGTCCGCGTCCGACAAGTACAAAGGCGAAGACGGCGGCTTGTACGGCGGCGGCAAAAATGAACCGCCGGAGACGCAGCGACTCGCGGCGCAGAAGGAGTTGGCGAAGATCGTGCCGCTCGACGCGAACGGCCAACCGGCGCAGGACGGCAAGATCGTGCTGCTGTCGATTGGCATGTCGAACACTACGCTCGAGTTTTCCGCGTTCCAGAAAGCGGCCAACGCCGACTCCGCGAAGAATCCGCGACTGGTCATTGTGGACGGCGCTCAGGGAGGCCAAGGAGCGGCGGAATGGACCGAAGGCGATGGCGAGAAAACTTGGAACCGAGTCGCCGCTCGCTTGAAGCAAGCCGATGTCGCGCCTACGCAAGTTCAAGTCATTTGGCTCAAGCAGGCGGTCAAGAGGCCGAAGCCCGGCGAGGAACTGCAAAACGCGCGGGCGCTGCAAGCGTATCTCGTCACGATCCTGCACACGGCGAAGACGACCTATCCGAACCTCCGCATCGCCTACCTGTCGAGCCGCAGCTACGGCGGCTTCTCGACCCGGCATGGCGAACCGGAATCCTATGAAACGGCATTGTCCGTGCGCTGGGTCATTCAAGATCAGCTTGCCGGCAAGCCGGCGTTGAACCACGACCCTGCGCGCGGCGACGTGAAAGCACCGCTGCTCTTGTGGGGACCGTATCTCTGGTCCGACGGCAGCACGCCGCGTCAGAGCGACGCCCTGGTCTGGACGCGCGAAGACTTCGTGGCGGACGGCACGCACCCGTCCGATTCGGGACGCCAGAAGGCTGTCGATCTGCTGCTGAAGTTCTTCAAGACCGACCCGCTGGCGAAGGCGTGGTTCCTGAAGCCATGATCGACGACGGACGGCGATGGATGACTTGTCCCATTGGGTGTCCAATTCGCGGAATCACGAACAAAGGTTGACCATGCGTATCATTCCCACTCGTGGCCTGCTCGTCGGATTGCTGTTCGGGCTGGCGACCATCGCGTTTTCCTCCACCAGATCGGCGGAGGAGGATGCGCCGGCTCGACCAAACGTCGTCTTCATCCTCGCGGATGATTGGGGCTGGGGCGATCTCGGTTGTCACGGCAACAAGTTGGTCAACACACCTAACCTCGACCGGCTGGCGCGCGAGGGGACCGACTTCCATCAGTTCAACGTCGGCAGCCCGGTCTGTTCGCCGAGCCGCGTGGCATTCATGACGGGGCGGTTTCCCGCGCGGTTCGGCGTGCATGAGGCGATCGGCGCGCCGGCCAAGAATCGGGAAGTGGGACAAGTCGATTGGCTCGACCCGCAAGCGGTCACGTTGCCGCGCTTGCTCAAGAGCGCGGGCTATGTCACGGGGCATTTCGGCAAATGGCATCTGTGTGCCCGCGTCGCCGACGCGCCGCTGCCCGCGGCCTACGGTGTGGACGAGCACGCGGTCTGGACCGGCCCGCCCAGCGCCAACGCGACCGACCATCGCCAAGTGTTCGACGAGGCGGTGACGTTTCTCCGCCAGCACAAGGACGAGCCGTTTTACCTCAATCTCTGGATCAAGGAGACGCATCTGGTGCACGAACCGAGCGAGGAGTCTTTGAAGGAACACACGCATCTCGACGAGCAACAGCGAGTCTATTCCGCCGTCGTGGCCGACGGCGACAAGGGGATCGGCAAGGTGCTCGCGGCGCTGGACGAACTGGGTTTGAAGGACAACACGCTGGTGATTTTCTCCAGCGACAACGGGCCGGAGAACACCGGCCGCGACAAGGAATCGCGTGGCGAGCTACGCGGTGGACTCTGCGGTTACTACAGCGTCGGTTCGACGGGCGGCGCGCGCGGCCGCAAGCGCAGTCTCTACGAAGGGGGCGTGCGATTACCGTTCCTCGTCCGCTGGCCCGGCCGCGTGCCGGCGGGAAAGATCAACAAGACAACCTCGCTCGCCGCCGTCGATTTGCTGCCGACGCTGTGCGCCGCCGCGAACGTGAAACTGCCGAGCGATTTTTGCCCCGACGGTGAGAACATGCTTCCCACTCTGTTGGGCGAAGCACGTCAGCGCACGATGCCGCTGTTTTGGGACTGGCGCGGCAAAGACACGCCGCGCGACTGCTGGCCGCGCTGGGCCGTGCGCGACGGCGATTGGAAACTTCTCACTGACGGCGAGCAGCGCGTCGAACTTTACCGCTCACCCGACGACTGGGCCGAAGCGACAAACGTGGCCCAGGAGCATCCCGAAGTCGTCGCGAAACTCTCCGCGGGACTCACCAACTGGCAAACGTCACTGCCCAAGCAAGTTCCGCAGGAGTTCATCAGCAAGGCCCGTCGCGGGAAGAAGCTCGACTAAGACGTCGCAGCATCAAGAACCACAGCACGATGCCAGCAGAATGATGATGACTCGACATTTCTTCGCATCGCGCGCGGCACCGGCCCGAATGCCGGAGCAGTTGTCGCTCAGGCCGTGCCTAACAATCCGCCGCAGTGAAACACCTTCAACCTCCCCGGTTCCCGCGAACGATCCGTGGTTCACATCTTCGATTTGATATTTTGGACATGGCTGGCCGTTTCTCTGATCTGGTGTGCCGGGGCGTTCATCGCCCAACACGCCTTCGGGTGGCAACCCTCGCCTTTCTCATCACCACTCCACTCAGTCAACCATGACGGCACCAAATCGCAAATGACCGCAACCCCAAACCATGCGCTGCAGCGAACGGCTCCGTGTGTCACGGTCGCCGCTGTTCTGGCTTGCGCCCGTCTCGTCCGGTCGTGGCTCTGTCCTACGTTTGTTTCTTCTTTCGATGGATGGCACTCCTGACGGAACTCCAGCTTTGATTGACCAAACAGGCACAAAGGACTCAAAGATGACGCGACGACGGGTTCTCATCGTGGCCGTGCTTCTGAGCTTCCTCATCGCTGGAACCGCGACGGCTTGGGGGCCGCACACCGAGATCACGCGCGCGGGAATGTCGGCCTTGGCCAATCGACCGGAGTGGCGGCGGTACTTCGGTGACGAGTGGGACCGGCTGGCCGACTATTCGTGGATTCCCGACTGGCAATCCGATCTGCACTACGGCGTGTACTCGGACGACTTTTTGATTTGTCCCGCGCTGCCACGGCACATCAGCCACATGGTTCCGGAATCGAAGGCGGCGTTCGCTCCGCTGTTCCGAAGATGTCTGCAAGCCTTGCGGACCGAGAACTCCTTCAACGCGGCGCGGTGGGTCGGCAGCCTGCTGCACTACATCGAGGACTCCGGCTCGCCGCCGCACGCGGCCGGCATTGGCGGTGACATGCACTTCAAAATGGAGAACTGGTTGGACGCGAAACGGATCCGGCTGGACGGCTACGAACCACAATTGCTCGGCCGCACCGACGATGAGGCGGTCCGTGGCTTCAAGGCACGCATGGAGGGGCTGATCGTGTTCTCGCGCGAACGAGGATTGCAGCTCAAGCCGATTCTCGAACCGCTCCAGGCGCGACAGGATCAGGAGTTGATTCTGGAGTGTGCCATTGAGGTCTCGCGCACTGTGGCAGATTCGCTGCACACGTTGCTCACGCTCGGACTGTCTGCCGTCGAGCCGCCCGGTTGTGAGTTGCGCGGCCGAGTGCGTATCGGCGATCGCGAGCGACTCGCGCGGACCGGAGCGCGCGTGATGCTCGCGGGGACGAGTTTTTGCTCGGTGACCGATTTGGAAGGTCGCTTCGCGTTTCGCAATCTGCCGAGCGGTCGCTACACGGTCCAAGCCTTGGCCACCGGCGCGGAACTCGGCGAAGTCACCGAACTCGAACTCCGTCGCGACCGACCGGCCGAGTGCTCGATCACTCTGACCCCCGATTCTGTCGGCGACAACATCGTCCGCAATGCCCGCTTCGCGCTGAAATGGTCCTCGCTCGAGACACCCGACTGGTGGCAACGGGACGAAAAGAATCCACGTCGCTGGGCCAGCCTGCCAACCCCGATCCCACACGGGACGCGGTTGCGGCTGACGGTGGAATTCGTGGACAAACCCGTGCCGATTCACATTCGCTGGCGCGGTAATGGCCGCGTCGTCAGCAGCGGCTCGACCACGTTGATCGAGCCTCCGGCAGAAGCAAAAGACTCCTCCCTCCTGATCGCCGATCTCGCCGCCGACCCATCCATCAAGCCTGCCTACGAGCAGTCGATCTTCGCGGAAGTGCTGATCGAAACAGTACAACCGCTCGCCACCGTCTGCCGCCACGTCGCGCTGGTGCCGATCACGGCCGACAAGTAACTCCACCCCCCGAACGGAAAAGGTTCAATGAACCGTTGATTGACCCCGAAGCAGCACCGTTGTCTGATGACGAACTGCTCACGACATCACACTTCACAACAGGAGCTTGAGATGCGACACGTTTTCTTGTGGATGATCGCCACACTGACTGGCTTCAGCACTGCCGCATTGGCCGAGGACGCGGCACAGCCGCACACGCTCAAGTCTCCCGACGGACGATTGCGGGTGACGTTCAAGCTCGGCGAGTTGGGTCGGCCTGCCTTCGACGTGGCGTACCGGGACATCTCGGTCGCTGCCGGAACGCTCGGGCTAGAGTTCGCCGGTTCCGGGCCGCTCCACGAGAACATGAAGGTCGTTGGGACTCAGCGAAAGAGTCACGACGAGACCTATGCGATCCCGGTGGGGAAGGCGTCGTCGGCCCGGGATCATCACCACGAATTGATCGTGTCACTGGAAGAGGCCGCCGCGCCGCGTCGCAGGCTTGATGTCGCGTTCCGGGCGTTCGACGATGGCGTTGCCTTCCGTTACCTGATCCCCGACCAGAAGCCGCTCGCCGAATTCACGATCACCGACGAGCACACGCGGCTTTCGTTCGGAGACGATCCGATGGCGAAAGTCCTGCCGCTCAAGAACTTCACGACGCCCTACGAGTGGTACTACAAGACACTCCGCGTCTCGGAGATCCGGCCGGACCTGCTCCTGGGACTGCCGATGCTGCTCGAACATCCACGGAAGGTCTGGCTCGCCGTGACCGAGGCGCATCTGACCGACTACGCCGGGATGTATCTGTCGGGAGTTGGCGGCGAACCGGGCGTGCTGGTCTCGAAGCTCTCCCCGCTGCCGGGCCGGAAGGACGGCGCGAAAGTCATCGGGAAGGCACCGTTCCAATCTCCGTGGCGCGTGCTGATGGTCGCCGACCATCCGGGCCGCCTGATCGAATCCAACCTCGTGTTCAACCTCAATGACCCGCCGGCGATCAAGGACACGTCGTGGATCAAGCCGGGCAAGACGACGTTCCCCTGGTGGAATCATTACGTCCTCGAAGGGGTCGATTTCAAGCCCGGTGTGAACACCGCCACGATGAAGCACTACATCGACTTCTGCGCCGAGCAGGGCATCCCGTATCACTCGCTCGACGGACTCGACATCGCGTGGTATGGCGGCCCGATCCATCCGAATGGCCCAACCGATATCACCAAGGCCGCTCCCTCGATCGACATGCCCGAACTGCTGCGGTACGCCAAGGAGAAAGGCGTTCGGCTGCGATTGTGGATGCACTGGAAGCCGCTGAAGGCGCAGCTCGACGAGGCATTTCGGACCTACGAAGCGTGGGGCATCGAAGGGGTAATGATCGACTTCATGGATCGCGACGATCAAGAGATGGTCCGCTGGTACCACGAAGTCGCCGAGAAGGCCGCCAAGCATCACCTCACCGTGACTTGGCACGGGGCCTACAAGCCGACCGGAATGGAACGGACTTGGCCGAATGTGCTGTCCTACGAAGCGGCCCTCAACCAGGAGTACAACAAGTGGCAGCCGCCGGGTGTGCGGGGAACTCCGCCGGAACACAATCTCGACATCGCCTTCGTGCGGATGCTGGCCGGCCCGCTGGATTACCATCAAGGCGGCATGAGGAATGTTCTGCCTGAAGACTACCGCTTCCGCGACGTAGCCCCGCCGGTCCAAGGCACACGCGGGCATCAGCTCGCGATGTACGTCGTCTACCAGAACCACCTGTCGATGATGGCCGACTACCCCGCTGCCTACCAAGGTCAGCCGGGGCTGGAGTTCATGGTGCAGGTTCCCACGACCTGGGACGAGACGCGAGTGCTGCACGCCGAGTTGGGGCTGTGCCTGGTGATCGCTCGTCGGAAGGGGGACGCTTGGTATCTCGGCGGGATGACGGCTGCCAAACAGCAGGAGTTGGACTTGCCGCTCGATTTCCTCGGCGACGACTCATTCGAGGCCGATTTATATCTGGACGACTCGGCCACCGGCCCCACCTCTGTCACGCGCCGCAAGCAGACGGTTTCCTCAACTGATATGCTTCGGGTTGTTATGCCCCGAGCGGGCGGCTTCGCAGCACGACTGGTAAAAACCGTGCCGTAACGGAAGTTGCGAAAGAGGGGACAGAGCGACCCACTGTGTGAATGGTTTGTGCCGTCCAGGTCTTCCGAGAGGATGGGTAGCGGCGGTCATCGCCCTGCCGTTTCATCCATTTCCCGGAACGACCCCGGTCGTTTTCGGCATCGTTTTTCGGCCTTCAAGGCGCAAGTGATTTCGCTATTGCAATTAACGACTTCGTCCACGCGCAAACCGAGCCCGAAAAAAGTTCAATAGACGTCCTGTCGCCCCGAGTAACGGCCTTCCGATGCGTCAACCGGATTCAAACTACTGGGCGAATCCGTGCCTGAACGCTACACCTCGCGTTGGCGCGCTCATTTCTGTGCGGGAGCAGCCGGCTCCGCTGGCCAGCGGGCTCCTTGATCGATCCAGCCGCGGAGCAGTGCCAGATCCTCGGTGGAGAACGATGGATACTTGTCGCGGGAGTCCACGGGAGGCATCTCCATCTTCTCGACCAGCCCAGCGGCAAAGCGGATCAAGGGACTGTCGACGCTTGCTCCCGGAATGATGGCGGGCAAATCGCTGTCCCCGCCGCGCAGGAGCGCTGCCCGGGACGTCAGCGAAAAATTCGACTTCGGGTCCTTATCGCCGTGACAACCCACGCATGAGCGGGCCAACAGGGGCCTGATGTCAGCGGCAAAGTCCACAATCCGAGTCGCGGGCGGGACGAGCTGAGCGTCGGACGTCTTTCGGGACGGCGGTGCGGCCGACGCCGGGAGATCCGTGGCCGCAGACAGATTAAGCTGTTCGAGGTCCTGCGGCTTGACTGAAAGCACCAGCGCCATCACCGCCCAGGCCGTCGCCGGCGCCGAAATCCACTGATCGCGGCCGTAGGGAAACTTGCTCTCGAAGTAAGGCTGGAATGGCCAACTGCGAGTCTGCACGTACCAGCTTCCGTCGTCGCACTGCGTGCGCAGCAACATGTCAATTCCCCGCCGGTAGGCAGGATGCGTCGTTGGCAGCCCGCAGGCGATGTGCAGCGCGACGAGCGATTGACCGGTGGCCCAGGCGTCGCTGTCCAGGCCAGGCAGTTGCGCCCAGCCACCATCGTCGCGTTGGCTGGCCAGCAGTCCCCGCATCTCGTCACCCAATTCTGTAGAAGTTTTGCCGGCCCAGCTCAGGCCCAGCGTACGGTAGAACACGTTTTCATGGGTCCAGGGTTCGGCCGATTCAAGCCAGCCGCGCGCTCGACCAATTCGCTCCGCGATTTCTTGCTCGCGTCCCGGCGGAGGATAAAGCTGTAGTGACCGCATCGCCAACGCCGTGGCTTGAAATACGTCACCACCCAGCGGCGGACGAAGCATGCCTGCCACCCAGTGGCCGTCCGGATGCTGCGTGGCGGCCAGATACCAGGAGACAGCGCGCGTCAGCTCATCGGGGCGGTAGCCATGCTCTGCAAACATCCACATTCCGTACCCCAGGAAAGTTGGCGGTACAGGATAGGGCGAGTCGAGCTCATACGATCTGCCCACGCGAGGCATCCAACTAGCAACCTGGCGTTCAAGCGCCCGATCCGTAGACGCTTTACGGAAACGAAAACCGCGGTCTCGTGCCCAGCCAATCGCCACGCCCGGCAGATTCTGGTGATGGCAGGAAACGCAATTGTTCCGCACGTCGAGAAAAGTATCCGAACTGAGTTGTAATAGATCGATGCTTTTCTGCACTGCCTCGGCGATCTGTCGACTCCCATTCCCGGCGTGCAGGTCGACGGTCCGGGTTTGGATCGCGGGCTTGTCGGGCATTTCACCTTGCAGCGCGCCGGACTTCTCCAGCTGATCGATCAACTGGCGATGCCCACGCAACTGAGCCCAGGTAAGAGCGGTCTCGCGGTCTTTGCTGGTAGCACGGAAATCCGCGCCGTGATCCCCCAGCATTTGTACGATTGAAGGGTCGTCCAACTCCGAGTAAGCGGAGAGTACGGAAGTGGGAACTTCTCCCGGGTTGATGCGGTTGTCCAAGTTACTTCCGTGAGCGATCAACTTTCTTGCAATATCGGTGTGGCCGGCCAGGAGCGCGGCGTTCAGTCCATGGCCGCGAGTTCCGTTCGCCTGATTCGGGTCCGCTCCGTGCGCCAACAGTAGCTCGACGATGTCTGGGAATCCGTCACTGGCGGCAATGGCCAACGACGGCCCCGCGGCACCGACGACTTCCGGCAATTGGCCCAAGCTCTTGGCTTTCTCGAGCAGCAGCCGCACGGTCCGCACATCCCCACCACCAGCGGCGAACCGCAACGCGGTGCGGCCCCCCTTGTTGCGGAGGGTGATATCCGCACCTGCCGCCAGCAATTGCTCGACCGCCGCCGAACCCGTGGGCGAGCCGGCCGCTACCATTAACGGGGTGTTGTCCAGCGCGCTGCGAGCATTCGGATCGGCACCACACTGGAGCAACTGGCTAACCTTGTTTGCATCCCACGCGCCCCACAGCAGGGCGGTGATTCCGGCCTCGCTGACCGCGCGCGGATCGGCCCCCGCGTCCAACAGCGCCCTGACCATCTCGGCGCTACCGTGGAGAGACGCCGCCATCAACGGCGTCGTGCCGTCGCTGGCTCGGACATCCGGTGGCGTGCCCGCTCGCAATGCGCCGCTGAGCAACTCCGTGTCGCCACGGCGAATCGCCTGAAATAAGATGTGCTCCTGCTTGCTTTCCTGCGCAAAAACCGTCGTGGCCGACGGCAGCGCTGTACCCAGCCACACGAAACCGAGGCTGACAACGCGACGTACGAACAGCGGAAACATGCAGTTTCTCCGACTGAGGTGACCGCCACCAGTGGAAACTCCCTTGGCACATCGGTCCTGATTTTACTCCCCTGCTCAGTATTGAAGAAGAAACGAAGTTTCGAAATGACCAACAGCATGTGGCTCAATTGCAGTGCATTACCGATCATAGCCCGATGCGTCAGCGAGGGAGTATCCCGAAAACGCCCGCGCTTACACGTCGGCTTGCGGTCTGTTTGCTTGCCAACGGCCAAACAAGACGCGAAAGTTAGGGGCTGGAAAGCCCACTTGCCTCTGGTCCCATCAATGAGACGCACTCTCGAAAGAATCGGGGAGCACTCGCGCTGCCCCTCGTCGCAGTGGACTCAACGGAACGATCGCGCGTCTGAGCGGAGTTTTCAATGGCAACCAATTTGTCCCGTCGCCAGCTTCTGGGCGCCGCAGCGATGGCTGTCGCCGCAGTTCCGGGCAGCACCAACCTTGTAACGGCGAAGCAAGTGCCCGGCCGAGCAGACGTCGCCCCTTCGGTTCCGTAGACCTGTTCGCTTTCCCAACGCGTTCCTAATGCTTGTCGAAACCCCCTGAAATCAGGGGGTTTCTTTTTGCCCACGCTTTGCCAATGCGTTGCTCAAAGTACGCTTTTGCGTATTAGTGGGGGGATAAGTGGGGGGAGCGAATCACGTTTTCCGCCCAACTTCGAGGTGCCAACCAGGGCCTTTGTGCGGCCTTTAACGTCCGCCGAAAACGGCCTTCGACCGGCTTCGCAAATCGTCCGTCGCCGAGCGATTTTTTCTGCATAAAGCGCGGTACAACGAATGTGCAACTCCTTCCAGAATACGAAGTCAGGACATTACCGCAGTGGCGCGATTCTTTCATCCTCTACTGACCCTGATTGCTTCCGCCACTGACCGGGAACTGGCGAAGTACGTCCAATTCCTGAAAGAAGAGAACAAGATCCTCCGCAAGCGGGCCGGCGGCGAGATCCATACTCGCCCGGAAGAACGCCAGCGGCTGATTCAGTTCGGAAAGGCGCTGGGCCGTGCGATCGAGGAGCTGATCACGATCGTGTCACCGGGCACGTTCTACCGCTGGTGCCGGGATGAGCAATTCGGCAAATCAAAGCCAAATCCCAAAGGAGGGCAACGCAAGCCCCGCGAGATTCGGGAGCTGATCATCGAGATCGCGAAAACCACGGGGTTCGGCTACACCCGAATTGTTGGCGAGATGCGCAAAATGGGGATCAAGCAGGTCAGCCGGCAAACGGTGCGGAATATCTTGAAGGAAGCCGGGATCGAACCGGCCCCGGACCGGACGTCCGACAAGTGGAGCAACTTTCTGGAGCGGCATAAGAATACGCTGTGGGCGACGGACTTCTTCTCGGTGAAGTCGATCACGGCGCGCGGCATTCAAGAACTGTATCTGATGGTCTTCCTCTGCATGGAGTCCCGCGAGGTCATCGTGTCGACCTCGACGCAGCGGCCGAACTCGAAATGGGTCGTGCAGCAGACAGAGGCGTTCATCGCGAAGACCGCGGAACGGACCGAGAAGCCATCGATCGTGATGCACGATCGGGACACGAAGTTCACCAAGGAGTTCGTGGCCGCGCTGAAGGCGAAAGGGATTCGGACGAATGCGCTTCCGGTCGCCTCACCGAATCTGAATGGACGCTGCGAGCGTTTCATTCAAAGCATCAAGCGGGAATGCTTGCAGAGATTCATCCTCTTTGGTCAGCGGCACCTGGACCACATCGCGTCGGAGTGGGTGACCTACTACAACACGCGACGCTCGCACATGGTCCGCGGACACTTGCCACCGATTCGCGAGGTTCCTGAAGAGGTGCCGAAGCTGGACCGCAACCAGATCGTCGTGCGGTCCTACGTTGGCGGGCTCGTGAAGTCGTTCGAGCGGAAGGCGGCGTGAATGACTGCCAGGTGCTCTACGTCCCGAACGTATTGAGCATGACGCACTTCCTAGCGGAAATACGCATTTCCGATTTCTAGCTTTTTTAGATTCTCCACCGTTTGGCAACGATTCTGGACACACAGAACACATTCGTCACACCCAGCGTCTTTGGTCATCCGGGCGCGGCCGGGAGAGAATCGCTCGAATCACGTGGCTGCAATTCATCCGCCATCTCCTGCCGAAGTGCGTCCCACGTGACGAACGAGAGATTGAATTCACTGACATTTGCCTGCTTGTTGAGCTCGTACCATTCCGCCCAACGGCGATACGTGTGCTCGTCTGTCGGCATGATGACGGTATAGCCGACATCCCACTTCTCAAGCGGGACCGGGACCGCAAGCCCGCCGAAGGCCGGGGATGTGACGACTGAAAGCGATGGCGGAAGCGCCTCGAGTGGAACGCGCAAGGCGATACTGTCGAGGGCAACTGCGCTTGATTTGGCGTCCCGGATCTGCTGACGCACGGGGTCATACAGAGGTGAGAAAACCGGGGGAAAGCCGACCTTCTTGAAGAGCAGGAGGTACGCCGATTTCAGTGCCGCCGTGAGGGCCTTCCGATTATCCGGAATTACGGCTGGTCCGAAATGCATCTGCATCGGATTGACCACGCCCTGCTGTGCGAGCGCTGCCATTTTCTCCTGAGCCGCCGCTACGCTCGTCGGATCAGACTGCTCGGCGATGATCCGGATATCCATCCGGGGCTTGTCGCCACCTGTTCGCTTGACTTCGATTCCCAGGCTCTGTCCCTCGCATGTCATCCGTGCCCTGACAGGCTCTTCCTGTGTCGCCTTGCAGAACGACTCAAAACGCAACCGCTTGTAGAGGTGCTGGTCGATCATCGAGCCGCCGGTGTTATTGCAAGGCGCGCACGTGAGGACAGTGACAACCTTTCCCAGCTCCCGAGGAATGCAGTGTTCCTCTGTGAGCGCGGGTTGACTTCCGAGAACGGACTTTTTTGTGAATCCACCAGTTCCACAGAGCGGGCAGACGTACTGCCCTTGGAGCTCCGGCTTATATGCGCCAAGCCGCGAAGAGAGCTGACGAAAGAGCTTGATCCTACGGGCTTCGCCGTTCATGGGCATAACTACCACTAACCCTCAGAGGGTTACGCTCCTTCAGATTGTCCGGACCCAGTTCGATCATCATTCTGACGTCACCGCAGGCCCCGTGGAGGCCCCGTGTTCAGCGCGTCGCGGTACTGCCGGAGCGTCAGCCGCATGTACTGCACCGACGCAGGCAGTATGCCCGCAATCGCAAGCCGTTCTGAGACCGACTTGCTCCGAGCAAGTTTTCCGGATTTTGTTCCCCGACCACTCCCCTGCTAGTGTACTTGCCATCGGGTTTCCCAGCGGCAGATCGGTGTACTTCGCGTCGGGTTTCACCTATCGACCGGTGTACCTGCCGTCGGGTTTCTTGCTGGGCGGAAGCCTCGGTTTGTTCCCATTTGTCGCGACATGAAGCTGAAAATCTGGCACTGGGGTGACCGAGCGGTCACCTGCGGCAAAGGTTCTGTTATCAAAGATTCTGTTAAACAAAGAGCATTGCTTCTGAAAAAAGTTCGGTACGACGAGCGGACGACGGGTGGTCATGCTGATTTGCGCTTCATCAGATCGGCCAAGTCGATGGAAGGTCCGCCCGCGGCCCATTCGGGATGGGCGTCTCGGAAACGATGACGGAAGTGCGGCTCGACCATCTGGCGGGCCTTCTCATCGGCGTCGCGAGGATCGCTGCCGGCCGCCTGCAACTTGGTTTTGAGGTCGGTCAGGATGTCGTTGAACGTCTCGCGGGCTTCCGTTTCGAGGTACGTGCGGAACGCGGCGTTCTCTTCGGTGCGGGAGTGGAGCAGGCTGTCCACCGGACGCTGCTCCTGTTCGCGACGCAATTCCTGCACGCGGAGCTGCTGCCACCAATCAGGGGCGGTTCGTGTGCCTTCAGCCGCGTGCTTCACGTTGTCGAGGAAGTAGGCCGCGGCCGACTTCGAGAAGAACTCGTCGCCATGCTTCTCACGGGCGGCCAGTGTGATATCGGCCCACGTCTGCAGCACCGTCCGACTGTAGGTCCGCAGCATCCGGCGGATGGCTGCGTCATCGAAGCCAATCGCCTTCAGCGGATCGACGAGAGGCGAGTCGGCGTCGGACAGAACCTGGCGAGTGGCCTCCGGTCGATCAAAGTACGAACCGCGATGAAAACTGACGACGTACTGACCGACGCCCCGCTTGGTGAAGAGATCACGCGGTGACGTCACGCCCAGCGGCAGGCGGAGAATGCCGGCGTCGATCAACCGTTCTGTGCAACGCACGATGCGTTGCTTCAAATCGCAGACTTCCATCGTCGGCGAGAAGCCCAGCGTTCCCACCGCCAGTTTGCGAAGATCGAAGGACGGAGAGACCTCGTGCCGCCAGAAGATTTTCTGGAGCAGGACGAACAGTCGGCGGCTGGCCGGATCGAGTTGGCGATAGGTGCCCAGATCAAAATGAAAACTGCCTCCTGTCGCTTGGCTGAATTCAAAGAACTGTTGATCCCAGAGGAATCGCCACGTCCGGGACGACTGGGGATCGATGGGCAGGCTGTACTTCAGCAGACCGAAGGCGACATCGCGGTGTTCGCCGCGGATGGGATCGTAGAAGGCCGAGTTTTCATAGATCACGCGCGACAAACGGCGGATGGTCTCGCGGAACAACTGATATTGCTTGCCCCCTTTGCTGGCACCGTCGGAGATGATGCCGAGTTGCCGCAGGCAGAAGTGCGGCGTCGCCTCGAAATCCGCCGTCGGGTCCGGTTGTGAGAAGGTCAGTGCCAGCAGGCCCCACAAGGTGAATTCATCGCTGGCCGAGAGGCCGAACGGACAGAGCACGCGGACTTTGGCCGTCTTCGTGTGCTTATTCTTGTCGGTGTATTCGTAACTCGTCTCGTGCATCAGATTCGGCACGAGCGAACTGGCCGGATCGAGCGGACACAGGGCGTGCTCGACGAGCGAAAGCTGCGCCCGGCCGTGATGATTCCGCCGCGGACGCCTGGCAGAACTGGTGACAGCCGGTGCGGAGTCATTCAAGGACACCGCGGGAGTATACGGCGAAGCACGAATGGTTCCGTCACGGTTCGACTGGCATCGCCGGAAGAAGTGTGGTCTGTCAGATTACTGACCATCTGCTGATTCCTGCTCCCGCAGCAGTCGAGCGGCTCGGTCCAAAGCATCCAGCACGTCCGCGTCCGTGGCTTCACGCTTGCGGAACCGGACTTCCACCGTCGCATTACCGATCACGAAGCGCCGGAAGCTGCCGCGGCGGGCGGGGACGGGCCGGCCCGTCCGTTCGCCGACTTTGTGCGCGACTTCCCGCTCGGTTTCCATCGCCGTGAGTTTCCGTTCCCGGACAGATTCCACAAACCCCGGCTGTTCATTTGGATGGAGCTTGGCAACAGCGACCAGATGCCGTCGCGTCAGTCCACTTTGATCATCAGCCGCGAGTGTCTCGCGGAGCGACGGATCAATTTTCTGCAATGACAGCAATCGCGAGATTTCACTTTCGGGTTTCGAGAGCCGTTGACTCAACTCGCGGGAGCCGATGCCGAGGGCGTCGCGGAGTTCCGCCAATGCGTTTGAGAGTTCCAGCGGCTTGAGGTCGGCCCGCTGCCAGTTCTCGCTGATCTGCTCGACAAGAATCTCCACCCTCGGCAACGACGGCTGGGACGACGGCATGTCCTCGACGAGACAGGGGATCGCGGTGAGACCCGCGGCTTTGGAAGCCCGGTACCGGCGCTCGCCGGCGATGATCT
The DNA here is from genome assembly GCA_034439795.1 of Planctomycetaceae bacterium. Taxonomy (GTDB): domain Bacteria; phylum Planctomycetota; class Planctomycetia; order Planctomycetales; family Planctomycetaceae; genus DSVQ01. Next base: position 32,642 of record JAWXBB010000299.1, read on the forward strand.
GATAGATCTCGGCTTCGGCTTTGTACCACACGCGGATCGGTTGCCGAACTCCGCGCTCTTGGATCGAGGCCGTAAGATTCAACAACTCCTGTTCGTCAAACTCCCGCCGCGGCTGGTCGGGGTCGGCTTGGATACGGTCCAGGTCGATCAGGAAGGCCCCTCGGAGGCGTTGCCGTCCCTCCTGGGCGGGATCGACCGCCGAGACGCTCTCAAGCGGCAGCGACGCCGGCGTGGCGAAGGTTCTGGCGGCGGCGTCCAGTGCCGCCTCCGCGGAATTGCGCCGCGCGCCGGAAGACTTCGTCGACAAACTGCCGGGCAATTCGAGCGGCAGAACTGGCCGGGGCGTGCTGGGTGATGGGGATGGCATCGGTGACGGAGCGCTCGAAGGCTGCCAGATCAGGGAGCACTACGTCAAATGTGTCGGCCCCGAAATGCTGCTTCAGCTGTTTCAGATAGCACTGTTGATAGGACCGGCGCTGCTTGAATCGGGAAACCAGATATCCCAGCAGTTGCAGCCGCTTATTGTGGCATTCGCGGACATGTCGGATAGCCGCAGCGACCTGCACGATGCCCTGAGCGCCCCAGTCGGCCGCCTCCAGCGGCACGATCACCGCATCGCTAGCACACAGCGCGGCGAACGAGACCAACGACAGCCGGGGTGGGCAGTCGAAGACGATCACGTCATACAGCGGACGCAGCGCGTTGACCGGATCGACGAACGCGAGTTGCAGATCGCTCTTCTCCCACGCCTGCGCGTCGGACAAATCGAAGCGGGCCAGAAGGGGATTGCTGGGGATGATGTCGATGTGGGGATAGATCGTGCGGCGGATGAGATCGCGCACATCGGCATCGGCGGACGGATCGAGCAGCCGTTCGACACCGGAGGCCGCGCCGCGATCGCGGGCAAAGGAGTTACTGAGATTGCCTTGCGTATCGGTATCGATACACAGGCAGCGGAGTCCCCGCTCTTCACAGACCGAAGACAAGAGCCAGGTGGCGTGCGTCTTGCCGACGCCGCCCTTGAGGTTCAGGACGGTGACGACGAGAGCCTGTCGTGACGACGCGGAGGACACAGAGGCAGCGTACCACGGCTCAAAGCGGTTACGCCAATTCCAGGCGATCAAAGGCACGTCTCGTGTGACTTGCTCGGAGCAAGTTCGGCCATTTGTGGCATGGTGTGGACGAATAATCGAAAAATGGGCGAGCGGAAACTGTCGCGACGCATTCGCGGATTCCCAAAATTCGCTATTCGGCGTGCGTCTTTCCCACTCTCGCCATAAGATTGAGGAAATCCGCAATCAAGGGAGTTGCGTTGGCCAATCTTCTTGGACGAATCCACAGACTCGGGGACAACTGATGAACGCGACGCCGGAAGTAAAGACCGTCGGAGATCTTCTGGATCTCAAGAAGGCAAACATGCTGTACCCAAACCCCGAATATCAGCGCGGCGCTGTCTGGACACCAGCCCAAAAGAAGCGCTTGGTCGATTCGGTCCTGCGCGGTTATCCAATCCCGCTGATTTACCTGCACCATACCAAGCGCACAGCGGCAGGGATTACGAATGAAAACTTCGAAGTGATCGACGGACAACAGCGCATCACGGCGCTGCACGAGTATCACGAGGGGGGATTCAAGCTGTTCGATCCGAGCGCAGACGAGGAGGAGGCCCGTTTCCCCAGCTTCATCAAAGACACACCTTGTCCATGGGGCAGAAAGAACTTCGAGGACCTCGACGCGGACCTGAAAGACCGCTTCCTGCGCACGCCTCTATCAGTCGTAATGGTCGAGACGGAAGTCGTCAATGAGGCTCGCGACCTCTTCATCCGCTTGCAATCGGGGATGCCACTCAACTCTCAGGAGAAACGTGACGCATGGCCGGGCCAATTCACGGAATACGTTCTCAAGATTGGCGGTAAACCGCAGTTGGCGAAATATCCAGGCCACGACTTCTTTAATCGAGTCCTCAAGGCCAAGGAAAAGAATCGTGGCGAATACCGTCAGTTGGCAGCCCAGATGGTCATGTTGTTCCTGACACGTCGTGAGACGCGCGGCGAGCGGCTTTGCACGATCAACCGCGAAGCGATCGACACCTTCTATTACAAGCATCTTACCTTCGACGGGAGCGCTTCGGACGCGAAGCGGATCAATGACGTCCTATCGTTGTTGGTGCAACTCCTGGGTGACGGAAAGCGCAAAAAAGTTCAAGGACACGAGGCAATTCACCTGCTTCTACTCGTTGATACGTTGCTCGACGAGTACACGCGGTCGTGGATCAGCTCCTTTGCCGCTGCATTCGATCAATTCCGTGCCCATCTGGCGCGCGATACGAAGGACCGGCTCCACCGCCAGGGAGAGTATTGGGCTCACTACGGCCAGTTCGCTCGCACCAATTCCGATCGCGCCGAGGTGATTCAGCGGCGTCATCAGTTCTTCGTTGAGAAGATGCATCACGCGATCAAGCCGGCGTTGAAAGATCCGACACGTGCTTTTGGCGAACTGGAGCGCGAGATCATTTATGCCCGCGATCGAAAACAATGCCAGGTGTGCTCAGCCGAGGTGCTGTGGGCAGATGCCGAAATCCATCACGTCGAAGAGCATTCGAAGGGAGGACGAACACTACTTCCGAACGGGGCTCTCGTGCATCGACACTGTCATCCGAAAGGTCCTGCACAAACTGCGGACTTCGCTATGAAGTGGAATGCCAAGTCCGACGCCAATACAAACTCGCTGACTTGAAGACGCCACACTGCCGCCGAGGGGTCGCCGCCACCGGCGCTCGGGCGGCGGTCGATGGGCGGTCGGAGACCGCTCCCAAGAACCGCTCGGGAGAGCGAAAGAGAGGTCCACACTATGAGGGAGACCACGTCGCGGCCTTCGCCGCGACCCCCAGCCCAGACGACACGCACGCCACTCGCTCCCTCGCGGACGTATTGCGGCGTTGCGCTGGGGGTCGCGACCGCCTTAGGGGCGGCCCGCGACGTTGCTCCGCACCACGCGCCCTGCGGCGGCACGACCGCGAAGCGGAAGACCTCTCCACTCGAAACAATCTAGTTCAGTGTCACTCTTCATCAAAATCCGTCGCGTGTTCGCTCAAGTACGGGTACTTAGCGATTATCTGGCGCCCCTTGGCTAAATCAATTGCGGCTTCTTGCGCTCGACCCAGTCGGCCGAAATTCAGAGCACGCGTCTTCAATGCCATCAGCAGCGTGCCACGCGGAGGCTCTCTAATCACCTCCACATCGATGATTTGTGTGAACTCGGCGATAGCGTCGGCCGGTTTCCCATTTCTACTAAGAGCAACACCGTACTTGTGCCGAGTTACAACGTTTTCAGGCTCATACGTCAGTGCCTTTGCCAAGCAGTCCACCACCTTCTGGCGGTTTCTAACGACATCATATGCCCGCGCCAACACGGTATAACATAAATGTCCCGTGAGCTTAGTGCATCGCTCACACGCACGCTCCGCATACTCTGAAGCGACCCCAGTCCTATTCCGAGCAAGTTCATAACTCGCACACATTGCGAGCACATAGGCGCTGTCTGGCGCAGTTTCACGGGCTTCCTTGAAGAGATCCTCCGCCATCATGGTGTTCCCGCTAAAAAGCTCAGCTTGACCCCGCGAACACAGAATGGCTGCACGTTTCCCCGAATCCGAAGTAATGCCGAATCTCTCGAACGTCGATGCAAATCGTCGAACCTCCGCATCCTGCAGCTTCATCTGTTGATCATATGCATTGACGCGCTGTTGGCATTCCCTTTCGAAGACTCCGAACTCAGATGCTTCGTTTCGTGCAAACGATTGTGTGATGGGGAGCGCAACATAAACGGTTTTTCCATCAACCTGCCGCCTAACGCCACTTACCAGCGTCACGTCGGACAATTCGTCCAATGCACGGACAATACGCTCGGTATCCCAGTGCGACGCAATACACAAGCCTTGGAGTGTCGGCGGCTGTTCAAAAACCGTTTGCGCAACCATAACTGATCGAGCGTCACTGGAGATTCGTTGCCAAATGTTACGAAAGCTGAATTCGAGGACGGGTGATCCGTCCGAACGCACATTGGCGAGAATCTGATTCGCCGGAATACCGAGCTTTAGTTGCCCCAGGACCCACTGGACTGCAAGCGGCAAGCCCCCCGTTGCAGTCCGTAGCTGTTCCATGAATTCCATTGAATCCGAAATCGTCACTCCCATTTCCAGTGCCTTCGCAAGGGCGAACTCGCGCAATTCCATCAAGCTGAATTCCTGCACAGAAATCGGAAGCTCCCACCCGCCGGTTCGCATACGGCTCGTCAGTAGGACTTTGCAACGGTTAGATGGAGGAAGCTTTTGGACGAACTCCAGAATCCGACCATCTTGAATCGTTTCCATGTTGTCGAGCACGAGTAGTGTATGCCAAGCGCTCAAGAATTCGGTCGCGACTCGCATTTTAATGTCGGCGTTCTCAACTCTCAAACGCACCGGGGCGTTGAACTGATCTTCGCGAAAGCCACCGCTGGGGTTCCAATGGTTGTTGCCACAAGCCTTGGAACGG
>JAWXBB010000300.1:0-14717 GCA_034439795.1 Planctomycetaceae bacterium
GTCCAACCGCAGCGTGAAGGCGCCCATCGTGAAGCGCACCGCCACGCCGTTGAGCAGCGGCAAGGCCACCGCTGCGGCCAGCAACGAACCGGCCGCAGCCAGCAGCACGCCCTCCTGGATAATGCTGAGCGCGATCGCCCGCCGCGAGAAGCCCAGCGTTTGCAGCATCGCCAATTCGCGCACCCGGCCGACGACCGCCCCGTACATCGTGTTGAGACCGGCGAAGGCTCCGGCTCCCGACACCAGCAGCACGATCAGCCACGCCACGCTGCGGACCGGGCCGTAATGCGTTTGCAGCGAGGCGTAGTAAGCCAGTTCGGGCGTCGCTTCCCATTCGAGGTCGACCCGCTCTTTGCAGAACTCGCCCACATCGGCGAGGCCCTTCGGCTCGCTGACGGCCACCGCGACGAGGCTCAAATCCTGACGCTTCATCGCCTGTTGCAGGTCATCGACGAGGCACCAGATTTCCGATTCAAACGCCGCTCCCGCCGCCGCGAATCGGCCGCTGATTTTCCAGGGGCGGCCTTCGATCCGCAGCGTGCGACCGATCACCAGCTCGGAGGGATCGCAACCGAGCTTGGCCGCCGCAAGCCGACCCACGATCGCTTCACCCGTCGTCGGCCAGGCCCCTTCGATCAGTTGGAACTGGCGACGGACCAGCGGAGCGGCGAGCGTCACGCCGCGCACGAGTCCCATCGCCGGCTCTTTGACGGATTCCGTCGTAATCTCCGTCCCCAGGTACAACTCGGGCGAGACGTGCTTCTGGCGATAGCGCGTCTCTACTCGCCCCAGACTGGCCGACAACACGCCGGCCCCCTGGCCGGGAATCGTCGAGTTCTCGATGTTCTCGCCCGCGCCCAGCGAATGGACGAGGACCACCAGGGGATCGCCGCTGACGGCCAGCGACGTTTCCAGCCCGCGGACGAACGCCACCACCAGGAACACGAGAAAGACCACCGTTCCGAGACCCAGCAGCGTGAGCGCACTGCGGCCGGGCCGCCGCAGCAGGTTGCGGACGCCGTAGTCCCAGGGGAGTGGTCGAAACGTCAACATGGTGTGCGATCAATCGAAGGACATGAGGCTGTGAGCCTGATTCTTCCGGCGCGAGGCGTGCCGTCAGGCTTTGGGTTTGGAGTTGAACGTGCCGCTCGGGCCGGTCAGGGATTTGGGAGTCTTGCCGATGCTCTCCATGGCTTCCCACAGCGTCTTCGGAGACAACGATTTCCCCGCGGCCGGCGTCACCGTGACCGTCTTCTTGGGGATGTCGCAGACGATGTGGCCCACGTCGGGCATCGGTTTCAGTTTCGCGGTGATTTTGGTGACGCAGCCGCCACACATTTCCCCGACGGCCATCACGGTGTCCTTGCTCTTGGCCGCAGGCTCCGCGGCGATGGTCACAGAGATCGCACCGAGAAGCACCAGACCAGCCGTCAACAGACAGAATTTGGCGAACATGAACAGCGTCCTTGCGAACGGTGAGGAAGGAACGCGGAACACCAACGCGGTGATTCCGAAGCGTGCTGCCGAAAGCGAAGCAGCAGGTGATACAGTCGTGGTCAGGCGGAGCGTCTCATCGACGACTGAGCCGCAGCACAGAGGTCATGGGGAGTCAAAGCCCCCGCCGACTCAAGCGCGGGTCAATCCAGAGACCCGCGCGGCAGATTGCTAGACCTGCAACGAATGCAGCGCCAGATGCAACGACCGTCCCGGTCGCATCCGGTCGGCAGCGTTTTGGCTTTCTTGACGCGCGGCGGCAAGCCCCAATGCGACCGGAGCAGCCGCAATCACGGCATCGACGGACCACGCCATCGAACCGTCGGCGGAAATGGACACACTGTCAGTCAGGAGCGCGCCGTTGCAGATGCAGTCGCAGCGCTGGCCGTCGGAAGTCGGGGCACTGGGATCGTCCGAATCGGTGCCGCATTGCGAGCAGCACCGGCAGCCGCCGGCGGACAGACCAACAGCGTCACCCGTCGTCATCCGCCCCATGCAATCGAAGGGGCAGACCACGAAGCTCGTGAGCATCGACAAGACGAGCAAGAGCTGACGCATCGTCCAAATGTATCGGCTGGGTTGCCCATCATCAATACCAGCTTTTCTTCCGCAATTTGCAAAAATGTGTTCCAGCTCGCTTGAACAGCACACGGACGCTGGATATTTTGATTAATCAAGCTTATTTTGTAGATTACACAAAACAATCAATAAGGCTGATTGAAATGACTGGTCGTCGTCGCGGATTCACTCTGATCGAACTCCTTGTCGTGATTGCAATTATCGCGATCCTGATCGCACTGCTACTCCCTGCGGTCCAGCAGGCACGGGAAGCAGCCCGCCGGACGCAGTGCCGGAACAATCTCAAGCAGATCGGGCTGGCCCTCCACAATTACCTGGACGCCTACACCACTTTCCCGCCGAGCTACTGCGCCGTTCCAGGCGTGACGACGACAGTCGGGGGACAGTGGTCCGTGTTCGCCCGTGTCCTGCCCTATTTGGATCAGGCGAACTTGCAGAATCTCGTCAATTGGAACGTCGCCTATTCGACGCAGGTGAACGTGGCAACGACCCGCGTTCCCCTATATCTCTGCCCCAGCGAGCCGAATGACGTGACGCGGGTCAACCCATCGACCGGCGTGCCGCGGGACTACCCCGCCAATTACGTCGTCAATTTCGGGATGTGGAAGATCTACGACCCCAGCAACGGCAGCGGAAGTGATGGAGCGTTCTTCCCCAACAGCAAGATGCGGACAGCAGACTTCACCGATGGGATGAGCAACACGCTGTGCGCGTCGGAGGCCAAGGCGTACACGCCGTACTTGCGGAACACCAGCGCCGATCCCGGCCCCGCAGTTCCGAGCAGTTCGTCATTCGCGACAGGACTCATAGGAGACGGATGCTGCATCGGCAATTCCTTACAACTCAACACGGGGCACACAGAGTGGGCCGATGGACTCTGCCAGCAAAGCGGCTTCACCACGACCTTCGGCCCAAACACACGTATCCCGCACACCGTGGCCGGTGTCGAATATGACATCGACTTCGTCTCGTGGCGTGAAGGAACGACCGCCACGCGAGTCACGTATGCCGCACTGCCGGCGCGCAGCCACCACGAAGGGATCGTGCATGCTCTGCTCACGGACGGAGCAGTGCGGGCGATCAGCGAGAACATCGACCGCCAGGTCTGGCAACGACTTGGGACTCGGGCCGGGGGCGAAGTGATCGGCGAATTCTAATCGCTAGTTCCCTGTGGCAAACTTTGCGGGTTGCAGCCAAAATGCAGCGGCATGGCGTCGGACTGTAACGGAGAAGCCTCCGGTGCCGAGAACAAGGAACGTGACGAAGTTTCCGCGTTCCCGACGATGCCGCCATGCTCCGGTTGTTGCTCGCCATGCTGCTGCTGGGGCCGTGTCCAGGTTGCTGGATACAGCGGCTGGCGGCCTCCCCGACTCCAGCGCCCGCAACGACCATCGCCGCGGCTTGCGACTGCTGTCACCATGCCAGCGGCGATCAATCCGTTCCATCGCCACCGAGTCCCAAACCTGATTGTGCGTGCAAGCATCCGGCAATTGCCGCAATTCAGAATGATCAAACGACTGACCAGTCCCATCCGGCTGCCGTACCGACCGGCTTGGTCATCGACCAGAGTTTGTTGCCGGCCGGTGTGATGGTTGGCGGATTCACTGCGGTGGGATATTCCACCGGACCAACCCGTTCCTCTCCCATGCGCCAATGATCCGCGCGGCGAGTTCTCACATCGCCTTGCCACGGTCTTGGCCCATCCAATTCTCTTGATCCCAGGGAGGGGACGCATGTTGTCCATTCGCTCTTGCATGGCTCGCATCGCCGTTAGCGGTGTGCTCTGTCTGTCCATCACGCTCGGCACGATTGTCTCCGCGGAAGAACCGGCCGCCGTGCCACCCGCTCCCGAGACAGAGTCTGGCCTCACGCTGGAGGTGCTGACTTCGATCGCCGAATCCACCAGCCCGAACCTGACCCAAGCGGCAGCGGACGTTCAGGCCGCACGCGGTCGCGCTCACCAGGTGGGGCTGTATCCCAACCCGGTGGGAAGTGGCGGCGCGATGCAGTTGGGCGGCCGGGACAGCCAATACTTCGTACAACTCAGCCAGGAAATCGTCACCAAGCACAAACTGCAACTCTCCGAAGCGGCAGCCTGCCGCGAAGTGTTCCAGGCCGAGTATCGGTTCGTCAGGACACGGTTCGATCTTCTTACCGCCGTTCGTCAAGGCTACTACGCCGCGCTCGCCGGTCAGAAGCGGGTCGATATTCTGCGGCAGTTGGTGGGCATCGCCACCAAGTCTCAGACCGCTGCCACTCGGCTCAAGGATGCCGGCGAAGGCACCCGCAGCGATTCGCTGCTGTTCCAGATCGAACTCGAAAAGGCCGAAGTCGCGTTCCAGAACGCGGAAGCCGTTTTGGCGGCTGCTTTACGGCAACTGACGGCGACTCTCGGCGCGCCGGAAATGGAACTGGACCGGGTGGAAGGTGATCTGCGCATTTCCTTGGTGCCATTCGCCGAGCAGGTGGTCGTCGACGGTTACATTCCCTACAACGCCGATGTCTCAGTTGCCGAGCAGGAAGTTGATCGCAATCGGTTGCTCTTAAAGCGGGCGGAGGTCGAGCCGTTTCCGAACATCACGGTCAACGCCGGATATATGCGGCAGTTCGTCGCCATCGAGAACATCGCCATTATCAACTTGTCGGCACCGCTGCCGCTGTGGAACAAGAACCAGGGCAACATTAACGCTGCGGTGGCCAATGTGACCAAGGCATCGGCGAACGTTGCCACAGTACGGAACACCATCGCCAAGCAAATGGCCGACGCGCGGGGACGCTATCGGGCCGCTGATCAGTTGGTGGTGCGCTACGAAGAGAAGATCATTCCGCTCGCCCGCGAGAGCGTGAAGGTCATTCAGGAAGCGTTCGATCAGGGACAGTTCGACTTCTTGCGGCTGTTGCAGGCCCAGCGGGCCTTGGTCGAATCTCAGTTGGGTTACATCAGTGCGCTGGAGACGCGCTGGACGACGGCCGCCGAGTTGGGGGGCTTGGCCCAAGTCGAAGCCTTTCCTTAAGTGACGTGAAAGGCGTTCGTTGGACTGATTCGCATAGCCTGTGCAGGAACGATTGGTTCGCATTGGATGCTGCGATGTAACGCCTTTGCTAGATGTGAATTGCACTGCAATTCGCTCTTGACCTATGAGCGGACATGACGATAATTGCCGCGGTCGTCGAGGAATTGTTCCATGCGGACTTGGTTCACACTGCTGGCGCTCGCTTGCTTCGTGCCGCAGCAATTTACTTGCTGTGCGCAAAGCTGCGGCACGTGCGCCGACTCAACTGATGAGCACGAGGCCGAGTCACCGTGTGAACATGACGGGGAACACGGCCACGAATCTCCGCTTCCCACTCACGATCACTCTTCGCACCACTTGTGCGTGGCCACGCACCTGTTCTATCTGACACGGAGCGATGATGGCTCGTCATCGCCAGACCTGAGCTTGAACCCAGTCGTCCTTCCCGTCTTGGATGCGGCTGTCGATCAGCAACTCACCAGCCCGAGGGCTGTGATTGCTTCGCTTTCCGTCAGACCGCCAGCCCCCCAGCGCCTGCGCGCCGTGTTGGGCGTGTGGGTCATCTAATCGCGCCCAGGCTTTCTTTCGCCTGCGAGCTGCGCTCTGCCGCATGACGGACCCCGAGTCGGTTTCGCCTGCGCGCTATTCCCATCGCTGACCGTTTGGGACGACGGTTGGCGGTTGCTTCCGCTCGACGGATCATGGGATCCGTTTCGGGCACGCACCAGTACTCCCGTGGCGTCGACATCATCGACGCCCGCCTGGACGCGCTTTACCGCATCCAGTACCTCATCACGAAAGGATTCTCTCATGGCTGGACTCTTGTTGGCGCGGCGGGGCCTTGTGGACCTCGCCTTGATCGGTGCCGTCTTCTTCCTCGCGCTGGCGTCCTACGTCTGGTCGGCCCCTCCCGCGCCTGCCCACGCCCATCCTGAAAAGGGACCGCATGGCGGACCGCTGTTGGAGTTGGGCGACGAGGAATATCACATCGAGGTCATGCTCGATGAAAAGACCAACGTCCTGACGCTCTACGTGCTCGATGCGGCCGCCAAGGCGATGGTGCCGACGGACGCCAAGGAAGCCGTGATCAACCTCAAGCACGGCGGCAAGCCCGAACAGTTCAAACTCCCGGCGGTGCGACTCAAAACCGACCCGTCGGGCCTGGCGTCGGCGTTCCAGTTGAAAGACGAAGAGCTGGTGCATGACCTGCACCACAAGGGCAACGATGCCCGGTTGGCGGTGAAGATCAAAGGCAAGTCCTACACCACCAAGTTCGAGCTGAAGCACGACCACGACCACAAGCACTAATCGCTGAGGTCTCCCGTTGACGCGCCCGGTTCTGCCCGGTGGCGACGATTATTCGTTGCGCCGGGTGGCGCTGGGGGCTGCCAGCAAGCCCTTGGCTCCGGCCCGCGGCCTCAATCCGCACTTCCGAAAACTCGTCAAAGAGTCACGATCATGCGTCTGCCCAAACCACTGCTGACCGTCGGAGTGTTCGCCGTCCTCGCGGGACTGGTCGCCGGAGCGACCATCGCCACTCGCGATCGTTGGCTCCCGCTGCTCACGACCAAAAAAACTGCGGCTGAAGGCGAAGCGGGCCATGATGACCATGCTGGACACGATCACGCTGGACACGATCACGGCGCCGAAGGAGGAGATGGAGCGGAGAGTAACCAAAACAACGTCCCGCTCTCCGATCAAGCGCGGGCAAATCTTGGGCTGAAACTCGGTGCAGTGGAACTGTCCAGCTACACCAAAAATCTCGTGATTCCGGGCGTCGTCGTCGAGCAGCCCGGACACAGCGAGCGCCGCATCACCACCTCGCTCGCCGGCGTCGTGGTCAAGGTGCATGCCTTCCCCGGCCAGGCGGTGAAGCCCGGCGACCCCTTGCTGGACATTCAACCGACCGGTGAATTGCTGACCAATGCCCAAGCCCAGTTGCTCAGATCGCTCCAAGACATGGAGCTGGTCGACATCGAACTCAAGCGGCTGACGCCACTCGTGGAGAACGGGTCGATTCCCGCACGCACCAAGCTGGAGAAGGAGTACGAACGCAAGCGGCTCGATTCTCAGAAGCTGGTGCAGATTCAGGAATTGCTGGTTCGAGGACTGACGCCCTATCAGATCACGGAGATGGTCGAGCACAAAACCTTGCTCCGCGAGTTCACGATTCACGTTCCCGGCGGAACGCCCAAACCGGCACCCAAGGAAGACGGCCACAATCATCCGTCCATCGTGCCGACCGGCTTGGTTCGTACTCCCGAGAGACTGAAGACCGTTGCCGATGACGTCGTCTATACCGTCGAAAACATCGACATCTTTCCCGGCAAGCTCGTGCAACCCGGCGACGAACTGTGCGACCTGGGACTGCACACGGAACTGTATCTGGAAGGCCACGCCTTCGAGCGCGATGGCCGTCAAATCGCTCTCGCCGTTCAGCAGCAGCGTCCGCTCACGGCGCTCTTTGAGGGCGAATCCGACAACCCGGAATTGCGCGAGGGTCTGCTGATCCGCTACGTCGAGAACTCGCTCGACGCGGCCACACGCACGTTACGGTTCTTCGTGCCCCTCAAAAACGAAGTCGTTCGCGATGCGGAAGCTGATAACGGCGTGATTTACCGCTCATGGCTGTTCAAGCCAGGTCAAAAGGTGCGGCTGCTGCTGCCCGTGCAGAAACTCACCGAGCAGATCGTGTTGCCGGCCGAGGCCGTCGTGAGCGAAGGACCGGACGCCTATGTGTTCCGCGCCAACGGCGAACTGCTGGAGCGCGTGCCAGTGGTCATCGACCACCGCGATCCCAGGTTCGTCGTCCTTCGCAACGACGGCGGCGTGTTCCTGGGTGACGAAATCGGGATGAATCAGGCATATCAGATCAATCTGGCCCTGAAGAAACAGCAGGGGTCGGGCGTCGATCCCCATGCCGGCCATAACCACTGAGTTGATGGTTCGGACACCGCGCAGGCCAGTTGAGGATCGACGATGTCATCCGAGGAAAATCGACGTGCAGCCCGACCGGAATCGGTGGTGTTTCGCGTCGACGGCATGGACTGTGCGGAAGAAGCCGACTTGCTGCGTCGTGAGCTAGTGCCACTGGTCGGCGAGGAGACCCTGGCCTTTGATTACCTCAACCGCAAGTTGACTGTCCACGCCATGCGTGGCGGAATCACGGTGGATGCCATTCTGGCGGCGATCAAGCGGACGGGGTTGCGAGCCGAACCCTGGCGCAATCCCTCGGTGTCGCCCACTTCACAGCCATTCTCGTGGCTGCCGACGCGAACGGCGATCACTGCCATCTGCGGAGTGCTGTGGTTAGCCGCGTGGGCGATTCAGATCTGGTCGCACCGAACTGAATCGCAACTCCCCACGCCGACCGAGAATTGGCTGTTCCGCGCGCTGTGTCTGGCTTCGATCGCCGTCGGCGGCTGGCCTATCGCACCCCGCGCCTGGGCCGCGCTGCGCCGTCTGCGTCCCGACATGAATTTGTTGATGACGGTCGCTGTCATCGGGGCCGTACTGCTGGGCGACTGGCTGGAAGCCGCGACCGTCACGTTCCTGTTCTCCATCTCCTTGGCGCTGGAAAGTTGGAGCGTCAGTCGAGCGCGGCGCGCGGTCGCCGCGTTGCTGGAATTGACGCCGTTGGTCGTGCGCACGGTCGACGAAACCGGCAACGAGAAATCGCGTCCCGCCGCGGAGATTCCCGTCGGAACGCTGTTCGTCGTCAAGCCCGGCGAAAAGTTCCCGTTGGACGGCGAAGTCACGACTGGCCAGAGCGACGTCAATCAGGCACCCATCACCGGCGAGAGCGTCCCCGTTGCCAAGCAGCCGGGCGAGACGGTGTTTGCGGCCACGATCAACGGAGACGGGCAGTTGACGGTTCGTTCGACCAAGACCGCAGACTCCACCACGCTAGCCCGCATCATTCATCAGGTGACCGAAGCCCAATCGCAGCGAGCGCCCTCAGAACAATGGGTAGAACGGTTCGCTCGCGTCTATACGCCCGTGATGTTCGCAACAGCGATTCTGGTGGCGTTGTTGCCCCCGCTTTTCCTCAATCAAGCCGTGACGCTGTGGACCTACCGCGCGCTCGTCTTGCTGGTCATTGCCTGTCCCTGCGCCTTGGTGATCTCCACGCCGGTCACGATCGTCTCCGCGCTGGCTGCCGCCGCACGGCAGGGGGTGTTGGTGAAAGGCGGGTCACATCTGGAGCAGGCCGCCCACATCCAAGCGTTGGCGCTCGACAAAACCGGAACGCTGACAGTCGGACGCCCTCAAGTTGTCCAAGTCGTCCCGTTGAACGGTCATTCCGAAACGGAGTTATTGCAACGTGCCGCAGCTTTGGAAGCCGGCAGTCTGCACCCCTTGGCGAAAGCCATCATCGATCATGTTCGCCAACAGAGCTTGTCCTATGAGCCGGCCAGTGACGCCCGGACGATCCCCGGTAAAGGAGCCGAGGGACGTTGGGACGGCCGATTGTTCTGGCTCGGCTCGCATCGCTGGTTGGAAGAGCGCGGGCAGGAGACGCCGGAAGTCCATACGCAACTCGAATCCTTGACTAATGCCGGCTTCACCGTGGTGGTGGTCGGCAACGAGCAGCACGTCTGCGGGATGATTGCGCTCGCCGATACCGTTCGCCCCGGCACACGTGAGGTACTGCAATCTCTCCGTAAGGCCGGCGTGGCGTCCATCGTCATGCTGACGGGCGACAACCGCGGCACCGCCGAGGCGATCGCCAGCCAGGTCGGGATCGACGAGTTCGAGGCCGAGCTGCTGCCGGATCAGAAGGTCGCGGCCGTCGAGCGGTTGCTCGCCCGACACGGAACGGTCGCGATGATTGGCGACGGCGTTAACGATGCCCCCGCATTGGCCCGCGCCACGTTGGGGATCGCTATGGGCGCGATTGGCAGCGACGCCGCGATTGAAACCGCCGATGTGGCGCTGATGTCGGACGACCTCACGCGGTTGCCGTGGTTGTTCCAGCATGCCCGGCACACACTCTCCATCATCCGTCAGAACATCACGTTTTCGCTGGGAATCAAGGCGCTGTTCGCCGCACTCACGTTTTGGGGTTGGTCCTCCATGTGGGGCGCGATTGCGGCCGACGCGGGAGCGTCGCTGCTGGTGGTGATGAATGGCCTGCGCCTCCTGCGCAGTTCACCAGCGGTTGAGTCTGCAAACTGACGCCTAAAGGATTGGCACTTCGATGAATTGGCTGATTCGCTTTTCGCTGCATCACCGCCTGCTGGTCGTCAGCCTGGCGATGATTGCACTCGTCCTCGGCACTTGGACGATGATCGGCCTGCCGATCGACATCTTCCCCAATCTCACCCGGCCGCGTGTCACGGTCATGACCGAATGCCCAGGCCTCTCGCCGGAAGAGGTGGAGACGCTCGTCACGTTTCCGATGGAGACGGCGTTCAACGGGGCCACGGGAGTACAGGCGGTTCGCAGTTCGTCCGGCATCGGCCTGTCGGTGATCTACGTCGAGTTTGGCTGGAACACCGACATCTACGTCGCTCGACAAACCGTCAACGAGCGACTCGCCACCGTCAGCAGCCGCATGCCGGAAGGGGTGAAACCGGAACTCGCGCCAATCAGCTCCATCATGGGGCAGATCATGATGGTGGGCATGTACAGCAAAGAGGGGAAGACGCCTCCGTTGGAAGTCCGCACGCTGGCGGATTGGGTGGTCCGCCCGCGGTTGTTGACGATTCCAGGCGTGGCTCAGGTGATCACGATGGGAGGCGGACGCAAACAGTTCCAAGTCATCGTAGACCCCGAACAACTGACTGCCTTCGGCGTCACCTTGCAGGATGTCGAAATCGCCCTGCGTGAGAGCAACCAGAACGCGACCGGCGGCTATGTCGAGCAAGGTTCGCTGGAGTTTTTAGTCCGCGGTGTCGGACGCATTCAATCCGTTGCAGATTTGGAAGAATCAGTCGTGAAATCGACAACCGGACGAGCCGTCCTCATTCGCGACGTGGCCAAGATCCGCGAAGGCGCGCAAATCAAACGTGGCGACAGTTCCGTCAACGGCCACCCGGCGGTCGTGTTGACCATCGCCAAGCAGCCGCAGGGGGACACGCGGCGATTGACCGAACACGTGACTGCGGCATTGGAGGAGGTCAAGAAGGCGCTGCCAGCCGACATCGTGATCGAGAGTGAAATCTATCAGCAGCGCGAATTCATCGACCGCGGCATAGAGAACGTCCTGGAAGCGCTCCGCGACGGGGCGATTCTGGTCCTGATCATTCTGTTCCTGTTCCTGCTCAATTTCCGCACGACGTTCATCACACTGACGGCCATTCCCCTGTCGATCGTGCTGACGGGTCTGTTCTTCTACTGGACCGGCATGTCGATCAACGTGATGACGCTCGGCGGCCTCGCGGTCGCGATGGGCGAACTGGTCGACGATGCCAT
This sequence comes from Planctomycetaceae bacterium, assembly GCA_034439795.1. Classification (GTDB taxonomy): domain Bacteria; phylum Planctomycetota; class Planctomycetia; order Planctomycetales; family Planctomycetaceae; genus DSVQ01. The sequence continues at coordinate 11,505 of JAWXBB010000300.1, forward strand.
CGTCGATATCGAGAATGTCTTCCGTCGGCTGGGGCAGAATGCTTCGCTTGCCAAGCCCCGTCCCGCATTGACTGTCATCTACGAGGCCAGCGTCGAGGTTCGCAGTGCCATCGTGTACGGCACGATGCTGGTGATTCTGGTATTCGTCCCGCTGTTCGCGTTGTCGGGGGTTGAAGGCCGATTGTTCGCTCCGCTGGGAGTGGCGTACATCGTGTCGATTCTGGCCTCCTTGCTGATTTCGCTGACCGTCACGCCGGTGTTGGGGAGTCTGCTGCTGTCCGGCAAGGCGGCCCAATCACACGGCTCCAAAGACAGTCCCCTGTTGAGGTTCTTGAAAGCGATCGCCACTCCGATCATCCGCACCAGTATGCACCCGTTGGGACTCACAGTGATCCTACTGGTGGTGGGAAGCATGATGGTGGGCAGCGGCATCCTCATCACGCAGCTTGGAACCGACTTCTTGCCTCAGTTCGATGAAGGAGCCGCTCAAGTCAACGTTGTTCTGCCACCGGGTTCGTCGCTTGAAGCGTCGAATCGTGCGAGCGCAATGGTGGACACGGCATTCCGACGACACATCGTCGACGCCGAGCATCCGAAGGGACTGGTGCGGCATTGGGTTCGTCGCAGTGGTCGTGCGGAAATGGACGAGCATGCCGAAGGCGTGAACACTACGGAGTACATCGTCACGCTCAATCCGCAGAGCGGCGTCTCGCGCGTGGACACGTTGGCGACACTCCGCAAGGAATTGGAGGAGATTCCGGGCATCGAGTACGAGGCCGAACAACCGCTAGCCCACTTGATCAGCCACATGCTGTCCGGCGTGTCGGCCCAGATTGCCATCAAAGTTTACGGCGATGATTTGGATGTGCTGCGTCGCAAAGCTCAGGAGGTCAAGAGCGCCATTGCCGGTGTGGAAGGACTGGCACCACCGGTTGTCGAAGCCCAGCAACTGATTCCTCAACTTCGCATCGACCTCAACCGCGAACAGTTGGCTGCGTATGGACTGACGGCCGGCTATGTCAACGAGTTCATCGAAACTGCGCTGAATGGTCGGGTGGTCTCCACGGTGTTGGATGGGCAGCGGACCTTTGACTTGCTGGTACGTTTGGAGGACGAGTACCGCACCGACTTCGATCTAATCCAGCGGCTGTCGGTCAATCTGCCACAGGGGGGACGCATCCCTCTGTCCACGGTGGCGAAGATTTACGAAGCGGGCGGCCCAAACACGATCAATCGCGAAAACGTCCGCCGCCGGATCACCATTCGTTGCAACACCACCGACCGCGATCTCGGCAGCGTCGTGGCCGACATCAAGCAGTCCGTCGAGGGTAAAGTGCAGTTACCCGAAGGCTACTTCATTCAGTACGGTGGACAATTCGAGGCTCAGCAGGAAGCCACGCGGATGATCACGCTGCTCAGTTTTGTGTCGCTGGGAGGCGTCTTCCTCGTGCTGTATACGCTGTTTCCCTCGGCCCGCATCGTATTGCAAATCATGTTCGCACTGCCCACGGCGTTCGTTGGGGGCGCAATTGCACTGTGGTTGACGGGGCAGACGTTGACCGTCGCAAGCATGGTCGGATTCATCTCCCTGGGCGGCATCGCCGCGCGGAACGGCATTCTGCTGGTCTCCCATTACATGCACCTGATGCGTGAAGAGGGCGAGGCCTTCACTCCACAAATGGTTCTTCGCGGCAGCCTGGAACGGCTGGCACCAGTGTTGATGACAGCGCTGACCGCGGGCATAGGATTGGTGCCGCTGGTGTTAGGGGGCCATCAACCCGGGAAGGAGATTCTGTATCCGGTAGCCACCGTCATTCTCGGCGGTCTCATCACTTGCACGATCTGCGAGTACGTTGTCCACCCCGGCCTGTTCTTCCGTTTCACCGGCAAAGACGCCAGCCGACTGACGAGTCATGGAGAGATCGACGAAGAGGTCAGTCCGGCCCCGGCCCCGTCAGCGGTTTGAGGGTTTTGCGATGGACGAGAAACGTCGCCGCGGTCGCCCCCCGACATTTTCCGCGGCTGATCGCCAGCAGCTTGCCGAGCTGATTCGACAGCACGGCATCCAGGGGACATTGCACGCCACAGAAATCCGTATTTCCCCGCACACTCTTTCCAAGATTGCGAGGGAATTCGGTATCGTTCTTCAACCTGGTCGCCGTTCCCAGCGTGCGGCTTGAAAAGCCAAATGTGTACGACACCGCGAATATACCGACCCCGGCGATAGTGATGGACAACGGACATTGTATTTACTGCCTCGCATGCGCCGGAGTGCGCTGCCCCCACGTTTTACGCAACCATTCTGTCAGATCACGATGCGTTCGATCTCGTCCAAGCTGACGGTGTCGCCAGTACGGTCATAGAGCTTGGTCGTTCGCGCGGATTCATGCGCGGCAATCCGCTGTGCATGCTCCAGTGATCCTCCGCCGAGGAGATAGCATGTGATTCCGGTCGCCCGAAACGTGTGACAGCCGATGTGCGTCGGCAGTCCGGATTGGGCCGCCCGACGCTTAATCATTCGCAGCACGTCGATGCGGTGCATCCGTCGATCCGTGAGCTTCCGCTCACGAGCCACTGTGCGAAACAGCGGCAGGGTCTTTGCGCCACTCGCTCCCGCAGCTTCCAGATAAGCATCGAGGTATTCCTCGGCGTTGTGGTGGGCGGGGACAGCGTGGTGTTTCCCACCCTTCTCGTGCAGCCGAAACCACATTCGTCGCCCCTGCGGATAGTAATCAACAACGTTCATGCCAATCGCCGCCGAGACGCGGGCGAAACTGTAGACCAGCACGCCAATCAGCGCGCGATCGCGCAGCCCTACAATACTGCGGCAGTCAATGGCGTCCAAGAGTTGCCGCGCTTCGCTCGCACTCAGCACAGGCGTTTTGCCCGTTTTGACGATGTGCTTCGGCCCGCGCACTGACGCGGCGGGGTTGACCGGCAGCACCTGGCCCACAACCAGCCAGTCGAACAGGCGGCGAATCGCCGCCAGATGCTGCTTCACGGTCGGAGCGCTCCGTTGCTGTGTCAACTGCTCAATGTAGGCTGCGACCACAAATGGCGAAACGGAGGGCAGCGCGATGCCACGCTGTTGGGACCACTCACAAAAGAGGTTCACCGCGTGCGCGTACACACGGCGCGTCCCGGAGTTGCGGATGTCGGCGGTAAAGAACTCCATAAAGCGGCGCTCAGCCAGAGAACCCGCATCACGAATCA
>JAWXBB010000301.1:0-4692 GCA_034439795.1 Planctomycetaceae bacterium
GCTACGGGACGACGGCGCTGTCGAGCAGCACGATCGACCTCGCGGTGCAGGATCTGCTGGTCGATCCGGTGGTCTTCGAGAAAAAGCTCGTACCGCTGAAAATCCAGTTGCGGGCCGGCGGGGCCTCGGGCAAGAAAGCCCGGCTGCGAGTGCTCATCGAGGACCGCACGGGCAAAGTGCCGGGGCAGACGGGCGAACTCAAGCAGGCCGCCCTGGTGCAGAATGCGAAGGTGATCGACGAATTCGACATTCGTCAGGACCAGCTCACGCGGCCGATCAACCTGTCGTTCATGCCCGACCGCGCGGGAGAGGTGAAGATCGCCGTCGAGGTCATCCCGGTCGAGGGGGAGCTGCTCACCCGCAACAACCGCGTGGAGACGATCATCACCGTCCGCCAGGGAGGCATCCGCATCGCGTACTTCGATGTCGCCCGTCCCGAGCAACGAGCGCTGCGGATGGTGAACGGGGCCGACAAGATCCAGCTCGATTTCTTCGACGTCCGCGGCGGCAAATTTCGTCAGCAGACCCGCATCGACCCCGCGTGGTTCCAGCGCGGGGCCTACGACGTCTACATTCTAGGAGACGTGCCGGCTGACATCTTCGGTCCGCAGTTGCTGACTCTGCTCGCCGAACGGGTTCGCGACGGCGCGGGGCTGATGATGCTCGGCGGCTTGCAGAACTACAGCGCCGGCGGATACGGCGTGACGCCGCTCGCCGATCTGCTGCCGGTGCTCATGCTGTCCGGCAGCGCGCCGGTCGGCGGGGTTCCTGACCTGACGGGGCAGCTCACCGGTCCGCAGCCGATGATTCCGACCGAGACCGGGCTGCGCAAATACGTCATGCAGATCGCCGCGCCCGACCGGAACCGCAGCCGCTGGGAAGCCCTCGCCCCGCTGGTCGGCGCGGTGCGGTTGCAGCCGAAATCGGAGCTCGTCGAAGTCTGGGCCCAAACCCGCGACGGCACCCCGCTGTTGTGCGCGTCTGAAGTCGGCAAGGCCCGCGTCGCGGCGTTCGGCGGCGACACCACGTATCAATGGGTGCTGCACGGCCAGGCCCAGGAGCACCAACGGTTCTGGCGGCAGATGATCCTGTGGCTGGCCCGCAAGGACGTCGACACCGACCAGAACCTGTGGGTGAAGGTCGAGCCGCGGAATTTTCTCCCCGGCGCGAACGTGCCCATCGAGTTCGGCGCCCGGACCGACGTCGGCACGCCGGTGACCGACGCCCAGTTTCAGGTCCACGTCACCGGTCCCGACGGCAAGCCGCAGCCCACCGCCGTTCGCGCGACCGAAACCGGCGGCCTCGCCGATTGGCCCGACACGCTGTCGCCCGGCGATTACTGGGTCCGGCTGTCGGGCACCAAGGGGGGGCAATCGCTCGGCCTCGACGTCGATACGCGGTTCATCGTCGATCCGAAGGATCTGGAGCTCGATCAACCGAACGCCGACTACGAGCTGCTGCAGCAACTCGCCGACCTGACCGGCGGGCAACTGCTCCGTCCGGAAGACCTCGACGCCTTCCTCGAACGGCTGACATCGCTCAAGCGCGACGACCTGACGAGAGTTGAAGTCCGCCCGCTGTGGGACAACTGGTGGCTGCTCGCGATCTTCGTCGCGCTGCTCGCCACCGAATGGACCTTCCGCAAAAAATGGGGCCTCGCCTAGCCGAATTCACTCCCCAAACCACGCTTGCGGTTTCGCGGTCTTCTCTTCGCCCGTCACACCTTCACCCGCAACCAGCGCCCCGCGCTATAGCGCCACGACAAGAGCAGCGCGCGGAGCGTGTTGTCGGCGCCCATGCCCCACCACGCGCCGATCAGGCCCTGGTCGAGCACGATCCCGCACAGGTACGCCATCGGGACGCGGACGCCGAGGATCGACACCAGCGCGCACCACAACGGGAACCGCGTGTCCCCCGCGCCGCGGAGTGTCGAGACGTAGATGATGAGAATCGCGTTCGGCACCTGATACCACGCCAGCCAGCGGAACGCCGGCACGCCGACCGCCGCCACCGCCGGGTCGGAGTGCATGGCCGCATAAATCCACGGCGCGCCGACGAAGAACACGAGGCTGACGGCCATGGCATACGGCAGGAACTGTCGGACCGCGATGTGACCGGTCTTCTGCGCCAAGGCCGGTTGATTCGCCCCCAGCAGCCGCCCGGCGAGACTGGCCGAAGCATGGCCCCACGCCACCGCGGGGAGATACGACAGCGACTCCACGCGCACGCCGATCACGTGCGCGGCGAACACCGCGCCGTCGAACCCTTCGGACGACAGCCGCGCGATCACCATCAGGAACAGGAAGTGCCCGGTGAACGTAATTGTACCGTCGATCGCCGCCGGGCCGCCGATCCGCAGAACCCGCCGGACCGTCTCGGCGTGCCAGCGGACATCGGCGAACCGAATCCGCAACCGGCACGCGGGATGACGGAGCATGACCAGCATCAACGCCAGTCCGCTGGCCTGCGCGATGAGTGTGCCGGTGACGATGCCCGTCACGCCGAGTTCCGGCATCGGCCCCCAGCCGTAGACGCACGACGTCGAGACCAGCATGTTCACGATGTTCGTGAAGCCGAGCACGACGAGCGGAGTCCGCATGTCGCCCGCCCCGCGCAGCGCGGCCGCCGCCACGAGCGTGCCGCAGGCGAACATCTGGCCAAAGGCGTCGAATCGTAGGAATTCGATGGTGATCCGTTTTGCCTCGCCGTGCATGCCAAGCAGCATCGCGAACAGCGGCGCGCCGAGTTGCAGCACCGCGAGAATGATGGTGCCGAGCGCGGCGGCGAGCATCAGGCTGCGGGCGGTGATGCGGCGGGCCTCTTCGATGTCGCCGCCGCCGCAGGTCCGCGCGACGAGCGCCGCCGCGCCGGTGCCGATCAGGCCGGAGATCATCGACGCCAGCCAACTGACGTACGCGGCGACGCCGATCGCTGCGGTCGCCTCGGAGCTCAGCCGGCCCGACAGGTACACGTCGAAGAACCCGACGCAGAACGTGAGCATCTGCTCGGCGAGCACGGGCAGCCCCAGCGTGGCCAATGCCCGCGGCAACTCGGCTTCAGTCGGCAGTTCGAGGCGGGAGGATGGTGGCAATTCGGTCACGAGAGTCAAGTTCGCCGTCCCAGCCCCGAGCACCAGCGAGGGCGGCCTTTCTCATCGAGAGGTCGAAGCACTCCCTCGCTGGCGCTCGGGGCTACGACAGATTCACTTCATCCAGCCGTCGGTGCGCAGCAGGTCGATGGCCCGGTCGAACGCGGCGACGGTGGCGTCGAGATCGGCGGCGGAGTGCGCGGACGACGTCATGCCGCCCCAACTGAACCAGTCCACGCCGCCGAGCAGCAACGCACAGCGGTAGGCGTACTGGAATTTGGGATCGCTCTTCGCGTCCAGTCGGCGATAGTCGTTGTCGCAGGGGACGAAGTCGGCGCGGTCGGGACGCGGGCCGGGGTAGTTTGCCAGGATGTGGATCATCGAGAAGTCGCCGTAGGCGATCCAGTCGGCCCGCTTGTCGGCGAACAGGGCATTGAGCCGGCGACGCAGTTCGTCGGCGCGCTGGTTGGCGGTTTCGCACGGTTCGCCGGTCGCGACGATTTCCAGCGCCGCACACCCCGCGGCGGCGGAGAGCGGGTTGGCGTTGTACGTGCCGGGGTGCCGCATCTTCTGACCGTAGCGGTTGTTGAAGGCGATGGCGTCCATCAGATCGGCCTTCCCCGCGAGCGCACCGCCGGGCAACCCGCCGGCGACGATTTTGGCCAGCGTCGTCATGTCCGGCATCACGCCATAAGCGGCCTGCGCGCCGCCCGGATGGACGCGGAACCCGGTGATGACCTCGTCGAAGATCAGCAGCGTCTTGTGCTGCGTCGCCAGTTCGCGGACGGCTTTGAGGAACTCGCCGCGCATCGGGACGGTCCCCCAATGCCCGCCGGTCGGCTCGACGATGATGCATGCCGGTTGATGCTTCTTCAGCGCGGCTTCCAAGGCGGCGAGATCGTTCGGTTCGACGCCGACCAGGTCGTCGATCACCGCGCCGGGAACGCCGGGCGTCGAGAGGTCCGCCGGGTTGTACGGCGAATACGCCGCCGGGACGAGGAAGTCGTGCCAGCCGTGGAAGTGGCCGATGAACTTCAGCACCTTGGACCGACCGGTCACGAGCCGCGCGACGCGGAGCGCCATCAGCGTGGCTTCGGTGCCGCTGCTCGTGAACCGCACGCGCTCGGCCGACGGCACGAGCTTCTGGACCCACTCGCCCCATTGCAGTTCGAGTTCGTGCCCGGCGGCGTAATGCGTGCCGAGCGCCATTTGCTTCTGGACGGCTGCCACCGCAGCGGGGTGGCTGTGACCGAGCAGCAGCGCCCCGTGTCCGACCCAGTAATCGACGAGCGGATGCCCTTCGACGGTGTGCTTGATCGCCCCCAGCGCCCGGTCGACGAACACCGGGTACGGCTCCAGATAGCGGCCGTCGTGCGTTACGCCGCTGGGGAAAATCCGACAGGCTCGTTCGTACAACCGGCCCGACTGCGGGAACCGTTCGCGGAACCGGGCTTCAATCGTTGAAGAAGTCATGGCTTGTGCTTATCTTGGTCCCCTCGCCCCCGCTTCGGGGGAGAGGGTTAGGGTGAGGGGGCGAGCGCTCCAAACGACGCCCCGATCAGAATGCTCTCGTCGGACGATCTCACGAGCGCTCGCCCCCTCAC
>JAWXBB010000302.1:0-13881 GCA_034439795.1 Planctomycetaceae bacterium
ATGCTGGCCCGCGGCAATGTCGCCGACAAGACGTCACGGAATTCGTGGGCCGGATGCGGCAGCAATGGCACGAAATCGAGGCACAACTGCTCGATCGGCACCGCCGACCGCGAGGCGGCCTGAAAGCGGACGAGGTCCGGCAAATCGGCGTCTGGCACCTGGGGCAATTCCAGATGCCGCAGGATCACGTCTTCGCGCGGCACGATCAGCCACGTCGCCTTCGCCGTCAGACCGGCCGTGCGCCACTGCCCGGCGAGCCATTCGCCCGCGGCCTTGGCGTTCTGGAGGGGGGTCGGAACGGCTTCGGGCCATTCGGCGGACCAGCAGCCCGACAGGCGCGCGGACTCGCCGAAGCCTGCCGCCTGCACGGCGGAGACCCGGCGGCGCTCCCACGTCACAATCAGCACATCCAGCATTCTGGGCGCATCCCGAGCGGTCAACGGCATCGGCGTCTCTGATCCATCTTCGGCCGTCGGACGGCCAGGCACAAGTTCAATTCGCGGTCCCCAGCGGTTTGTACACCGGCTGGTGACGGCACTGCGGGAGGCGCCGCAAGTGTGGAAGCGTCGCTCCACCAAGCGGAAGACAGATCTAACCCCGCGGTCTGTGTGGGTGTTTCGGAATTGACGCCGAAATCACCGGGAAAGTGTCCCGGACGCTGGCAGCGTCCGGGAAGCGGACAGGGTCATCGGGCGTGCCCCTTCTTTGGCGGTTGGAGCCGATGGATTTGATCCTGAAAGGATCGCAGCCATTAGCCGGCGGTTGAGCATAGCGATACCGCCGGAGATGAATCCTGAACACGGCTCGACCCCAGCGGGGTCGCAGCATTCATGCCGGCTGCGACCCCGCTGGGGTCGAGGACGCGACGAAACAACAGCTCTCCGGGGGTCTCCGCAAAGCCTGCGACCCCCGGCTAATGGCTGCGATCCCCTTCGGGATCAAGGCAAGAAACATGGCCACATCTGCTCGCCATCCCGCCGGTTTTTCCGCAGCGTTCGCGGCACCGAATCTGCTACACTGGGCAGTTCGGACGTGTCGAACCGGATTCTCCCCAGGGTCAACCGCGATGGCGGTGGTCACGCTCACCGATGCACAAACCGGGGCCACCGCGCGCGTGCTGCCCGAACTGGGCTTCAACTGCTTCGAGTTCCACGCCGTCGTCAACGGCCGCAGGGTGGACGTCCTCGACAGCGTCCCCGGCTTTGAGGGTGGCGGCGAGCGCCCCAGCCGCAGCGGCATTCCAATTCTGTTCCCGTTCCCGAACCGCATCCGCGGCGGCCGGTATTCGTGGAAGGGGCGCGATTACGAGCTGCCGCAGAACGACAACAAGGGGAATGCGATCCACGGCTTCTGCTTCGACCGTCCGTGGCGCGTCATCAAGCAGGGGGCGAACCACGTCACGGGGCAGTTTCAGCTCAGCGTGGATGCGCCGGACCGGCTGGCGTTGTGGCCGGCCGATTTCCTGCTCGAAGTCGACTACGAACTGCTGCACAACCGGCTGCGGGCCAACTTCCGCATTCAGAACACCAGCGAGCGCGGCCTGCCGTGGGGACTCGGCACGCACGCCTACTTCAAGCTGCCGCTGAGCGCCGACAGCCGCATGGATGACTGCACGGTGGAAGCCCCGGCGACGAAGTATTGGGAACTGGACAACTCGCTCCCCACCGGTCGCGTGTTGCCGTTGGAGGAAGACCGCGATCTTCGCGACGGCGTCTACCTCAATCTGATCCAGCTGGACGACGTGCTGACCGGCGTCGATTGCGACGGCCCGCAGTTCGACTGCACGGTGCTCGACGAAGCCGCGGGGTTGCAGGTGACGCAGATCTGTCCGCCGATCTTCCGCGAGATCGTGGCGTTCACGCCGCCGAACCGCAACGCCGTTTGCCTGGAGCCGTACACGTGCGTGACGGACGCGATCAACCTGGAACCGCAGGGAATCGACGCCGGCCTGCGGGTGCTGGGCGCGGGGTCGGAGTTTCATACGTGGATTGATCTGGTGGTCAGCCCGGTGCTGGTGTGAGTGACCAGAAGCCGCGGGATAGCAATCCCGCGGAGGCGCGCGGACGGATTCCCCCATGCTGCATCGCGTGAATCGACGGATCACCCTGCTCTCGGCGCTCGCACTGCTTCTGTTGTGCGACGCCGTCACCGCTCAAGACGCCCCGCGCCGGCCCCGCCGCAATCGGCCGGCGGCGGGTGACGCCCAGGTCACGCCCGGCTCGACCGCCGAGGACGTCCCCGCGTTCTGGCGGACCAGCGAACGGATCGAACGGGAGCTGCAACGTCGCGGGCAAACGCCCCCGGTCTGGACCATCGGCGACGGCCGCATCGCGGCGGTCGTCGACAAGGCCCACATCGGGATGTTCTACGAATCGTCCGGACCGTCGCGGTTTGTCGCGTGGCATCTGCAGATCGGGAACCGCACGTCGGAGCCGCTCGTCCTCCCGCGCGAGTTCATCCGCGCCGAGATCGACGGCGACTGGCGGGCCACCGCGGAAATCAAGCCGCAACTCGTCTATCATGGGTTCACCTACGCCGACGAGCATTACGAGCTTCGCGATTGCCAGCCCGTGAAGGAGTTGCGCATTCCCGCGGGGGGAGTGGCTTCGACGTGGCTGGTCTACGGCGGCATTGGCACTGGGCAGACCGTGCCACCAAGCCTGCTCGAACTGACCATCGCCGGGCAGCGCCGCGCCATCGACGTCACCGCGGTGCAACGGGCGCTGCTGAGGCTGGAGGTCGAGCGACTCGGTCCGAAAGAGTGTCTGGCGCTCATCACCCTCGGCGGCCGGATCAACACGTTCAACATGCAGTCGCTGATCGACGAACTCGACGCGGCGGTCGCGCAAAAGGTCACGCGGGCCGTCATCCGCTGGAAGCCCGATGCGCCCTCGCCCGATCATCAGCTCGTGGCGTGGCTGCACAGTTCGGCGGCGTTCGCGGGAACCGGCCGCGTGGTCAGCGAACAGTTGCCGATCATTTCGGCGAGCCTGCGGGAAATGCATCTGGTGCAGTTGCCGCAGGGAGCGTTTCCCGACACCGACGCGGCTTCGGGGCTGCCGCCGAAAGTGCATCCGACCGAGCTGGACGCCGTCGCGGCGGCGTTGCGAACGGCGTACTTCGCGGTCACGGCCGACGACATCCGCCAGGCCATCCGCACCGGTGCGGCGCTGTCGCGCGCAGCGGCGTTGATTCACGGCAGCGAACGGCTCGACACCGGCGACCTGCCGATGCTCGTCGCCTTCACGCGCGATGCGAGTCCGCCGATCCGGCAAGCGGCGCTGATGGCCCTGGGCGGCTTCGGCGATCCCGCGGCGATCGAACCACTCACGCAAGCCGCCCGCAGCGACACGCCGGCCGACGCCCAGGCGGCGATTCGCGCGCTGGCGGAATCGCGGTTTCAATCCGCCCGCGAGGCGCTGGTGCAACTGCTGGAGACCGCCGACGCCGCAGTCGAGCAGCGGATCATCGCCATTCTGGCCGAACGACCCCGCGGCGATTGGGCCGACGTGCTGTTTGCTCACTCGCAAGACCCCGACGGGCGGATTCGGACGGACGTTCTGAAGGCGCTGGTTCGGCTGGAGCATCCGCAGATCGTCGATCTGCTGGAGCGGGGCCTGCGCAGCAACGATTCCGGACAGCGCGATCTGGCGTTCTCGATGCTGTCGGCCCGGTCCGACGTCCGCAGCGACCAGCTGGCCACCGACTTCGTGCTGAAGCAGATCGAGACGGAGCCGCCGACGGGGCCGGTGCTCGACTTCCTCAATCGCACCCGCGATCCGAAGGCGCTGCCGGCCTTGCTGCGGCATCTGCGGTCGGCGTCCGACAAATCCAGCCTGATCAACCTGCTGGGCCAGCTCGGCGATTCGCCGACGGGCGACCGCCTGATCGCGATGTTCCCCAAGCTCGAACCGCACGAACAGGTCGCCGTGCTGAACGCCGTGCGGTCGCTGCGGCATCCGGGGTTCCTCGCGCTCGCCACGGGTGCCATCGACAGCAGCGACCCGACGGTCGCCAACCACGCGATTCAGGGACTGACGCAGTTCGCGACGCCGGACGCGCAGCGCGTGCTCTGCCAGGCGATGGACGCTGCGACCAAGTCGCAAACGCTGCAACCGCTCGCGCTCGCGCTCGCGAACTTTGCGAGTCCGGGCGCGCGGGAGACATTGCAAAGGGCGGCGCAATCGAAGGACCGCCCACGCCGCGACGCCGGCCGTATGGGCTTGCAGAACCTGCGGCTTCGGTCACCGGGTTTTCAGTACATCCATCAGGCGACGAGCCATCTGCAGGACAAGCAGTACGACGAAGCGCTGCAACTCTTCCAACTGGCGGCCGAGCTCGATCCGTGGCTGCCGGAAGCGCAGATCGGCATCGGCCAGATTCATCTCAGACACAAGCGCTGGACCGACGCCGGCAAGTCGTTCCAGAAAGCGATCGACCTCGACCCCACGGCGGCCGAAGTCCACGCCGCATTGGGGGACGCCTATCTCAAGCAGGAACAATGGTCTGCCGCCGCGACGGCGTTTCGCAAGGCGCAGGAGCTGAATCCAAAATCGGGGCTGGTGGTCAGCGGGCTCGCCATCTCGCAGGTGATGCAGGGCCAGCTCGACGCGGGCCTTGCCACCGCCGAGGCCGCCCGCGCACAGTTCGCCAAGGATGCGGGCTTCCTCTACAACACCGCCTGCGTGTACGGCCGGGCTGTCGAGCAGACGGAGAAGCAGCCCGCCTCGCCGGAGCGCGACGCCCGCGTGGAAAAGCTCCACCGGCAGGCGATCGCCGACCTGCAAGCCGCCCTCGCCGGCGGGTTCGACGACCTCGACTGGCTCCGCGAAGATCCGGACCTGAATTCCTTGCACGGGTTGCCCGAGTTTCAGAAACTCAGCGGCGAGAAGTGACGGCCGCAGGTGTCGCGGCTTGGTTTTAAGGACATGACATGCGAGGCATCCAGTTTCTAGTCAACGATGAGGGTGAACGGACGGCCGTATTGATCGACCTGAAGAAGAATGCCCAGCTCTGGGAGGACTTCTACGACGTCGCCGTCGCCAAGTCCCGCGTCAAAGAGCCGCGGGAATCTCTGGAGAGCGTTCGCCGGCGGCTGCGCGTGCGGGGAAAGAACCGCTGATGGAGCCGTACGAGATCGCCTTTGCGCGGAGCGCTCGCAAGGAGCTGGAGCGACTCGGCGAATCGCTCCAGACCCGAATCCTCGAGCGCATCGAGCGATTGGAAGGTCAACCGCGTCCGAACGGCTGTCGGAAGCTGGAGGGGGCGGAGGATCTTTGGCGAATTCGGATTGGAGAGTATCGCGTCATCTATTTGTTGAATGATGTTCGCCGGTCCGTGGACGTGATCGCCATTCGTCATCGTTCCGACGCCTATCGTTGAGAAACCGCGGAGCCCCTGACGATGTCACGACGATCCCGGCGGTGGCAGCACAAGCGCGGGTCGGTCCGCCGGCCGGGGGCGATGGGGCAGGCGCCCGGAACGTTCAGCGTCGATCCCAACGCGCCGCAGCCGGTCATCACGGTCATTGCGTACGGTCCCGACCAGCATTCAGAACTGCCGGTCAAGTCGGTCGACGACATCGCCGGACTCCTCGGCAAGACGCCGGTGACGTGGATCAACGTCGACGGCCTCGGGAACGCGGCGGTCATCCAGCAGTTGGGCCGGATCTTCCATTTGCATCCGCTGGCCCTGGAGGACGTCGTCAACACGCATCAGCGGTCGAAGTGCGACGACTATGGCGACGTCCTGTTCTGCGTCGCCCGCATGGTGCAGGGGCCCCCGTTGGTGTCGGAGCAGATCAGCTTCTTCGTCGGTCCGACGTGGCTGCTGACGTTTCAGGAGGACGTGCAGGGGGACTCGCTGGAGCCGGTCCGCGAGCGGTTGCGGCAGCACCGCGGCCGCATCCGGCAAGCCGGTCCCGATTACCTGTTGTACGAATTGATCGACGCGATCATCGAGGGGTACTTCCCGCTGCTGGAGAAGTACGGCGACGTGCTGGACGAACTCGACCGCGAAGCGCCGTACCCGCAGATCGGCCGCAAGCTGTCCGAGATTCATCACCTGCGCAGCGACCTGTTGTATCTGCGGCGGGTGATCTGGCCGCATCGCGACGCCCTGCAGTCGCTGCTGCGCGGCGGCCACAAGCAGATCTCGTCCGACACGCTGCTGTACCTCCGCGACTGCTACGACCACGTTGCGCAGCTCATCGACGTGCTGGAAATCTACCGCGAGAACTGTACAGATTTGCGGGACTTCTTCTATTCCAAGCTCAGCAACCGCACCAACGAGATCATGCGGATGCTGACGATCATCTCGACCTTGTTCCTGCCGATGACGTTCATCGCCGGCGTGTACGGCATGAACTTCGACTTCATGCCCGAACTGCACTGGCGGCTCGGCTATCCGCTGTCGCTGGTCCTGATGGCGGCGGTGGGCATCGGGTTCACCACCTTCTTCTGGCGTCGCGGCTGGCTGCGCAGCTCGGAACCGCACCAGACTGCGGAGGATGCGACAGCGGCGAGTGACGCCGGCGAATGACGGCACGTCGTGAGGCAAGCGGATCATTGGTCGGAGGTCCCGTACGCCGAAGGCGTTCGATCACACAGCCCAGGGTCGCGAGTCTGCGAGCGCACCCTGGGGAATTGGCGCGCGAGGCATATCGACCCTGAAAGGGTTGCATCACGGGCGGCGTCCAACCGTGATGCAACCCTTTCAGGGTAGGGCGTTTATCATGGATCGCCACCCAGGGTGCGCTCGCGGACTCGCGACCCTGGGCTGTGAGGTACAACGCCTTCGGCGTAAAAACCAAGTCGTTTTGAAACAGCTTCTGAGGCCGAAAGGTGTGGCCTGCTTTCACCCAAGTTGAGCCCATAGCGAGCATGGCGCGCTCGCGCCCAACGTCGCTCCTCGCCGCAACATTCTGCCGCATCACACGTTAAGAATCATCGGAGACGCATCAATCCGCCGATGGCACACGCCTTGCGTAATCGGTTCCCAGCCTGCCTGATTGTTCTTTCTCGTCGCTGGTTCTTTGTTTTCTCGCCTGCTCCTGCGCACCCACTGTTTGACTCTCACTCACATCTCTCGAAAGGAGAGAATGATGGGCCACGCCATCGGTACGCGCCTGGAAGTGACCATAGACGAAGTGTTGTTCCGGGATGGCGAAGATCCCTACGAACCCAAATGGGCGATCGCCGTCGAAGCGGACGGCACGTCGCATTTGCTGTACGGAGTCCGACACGAGATCGCTCCCCAAGTGGGGATGCGCGCCGTGATGGAGTACCGAACTCACGACCATTGGGTGTTCGTGGAGGAAATCCAGAACCAGCCGTGATGCGTGCCCGATCGTTCCCGGCGAGCCGGCGAACGCCGATCCTCAATCTTCCGAATCGGGCTTCGCAGGCTGCGACCGGACGGCCAGGGTGTAGAAGATGGCCCTCTCCCACGACAGCAGCACTTTGCCGCACCTCGGACAGAGCAGGCTGCCGCGGTTGACGAGGGACACAACGTGCTGATGCACGGTGTGCGGCGCACCACAAGCGGGGCAGGCCCGAATTTCGGCGGCGGGAATCGTCAACGAGCAAACTCCTGCGGAGAGACTCACCTCCCCGCAAGATCGCTGCCAGACCCGGAAATTCCCGCGCGCGGGTACGCCCCTTGCAAATTGCCACAGCGGTCAGTCCCTAACCCTGCCTTGCGGAGCGATTCAGTGGTCAGGCTTACTTCTCATTCCGTTCAGGAACGGATGCGTGAACTTCAGGAACAACAGGAAAAATCGGAACGACAGAAGCTCCGCCTCAAGGCCGGGCCGATCGGACGCTATCTGGAATTGAAACTCCGGGAGCTGGAAGCGGAGCGGCAACGGCTTGGTCAATCGCCGACCAAGTAGGCGGAATCTCAGCCAGCCGATGCGCGGTCAGCCCTCAGATCGCTTCGCGAACCACACGCCGCGGATGCGCCAGAACGCGATGGTGAAGCCGTCGATCGTGCCATCGTCGCCTCGCGTGAAGCGGAGGAACCGCTGGTCGTGCGGATCCCGGCGGTCGGGTGTGAACTCGTCGCGCGTCAGGGGTCGCAGCCGCTCCCACCGGCGGCTGTTCACGCGCAACCAGAGGGCGTCGTCTTCGACCTTGAACCGATAGCAGGCGGCGAGTTCGTCGCTTTCGTAGATCCCCGCGTAGCCGGGGAGCTCTTCGACTGTTGCCTGCACAAGTTCCACCCGGTCGAAGCGAATCCGTTCGTGGAAGCCGTGTTCGTAGGACGACAGCGTAAAGCCAGTCGCATGGCCTTCGGCATCGGTTGTGAACTCGAACCGCGCGCTCGGATAGAACGGCGTGTCGCCGACGGGTTGGAAGCGCGTCGCCGACAGCGGCTGCAGCGAGAACGCGTGATCGAGATGGTCGACCAGCATCAGCCGGCCCTCGCGCACTTCGGTCCGCCAAACCGGCGCATTCTTTTGGGCCCGAAACGCGCCGGTCAGGGCTTGCAGCGACGAGGCGGGGAGTTTGACCGGCTCCGCCGTGTCCTCTTCGGCTTTCTCAAGCGGTTCCAACCGATCGGCGAGGAACAAATCGGCGATTTCGCGCGTCCGAGCGAACGGCGAGACCTCGCTGCTGTTGCTCAGGCAGATCACCGTGAATTTCTCCTCGGGAAACCGGGCGATGCTCGTGGACATCCCCCAGAAGCCCCCGGTGAACTGGATGCGCTTCAGGCCCCGATATTGTCCCGGAGGCGGATTGTCCGGCTGCGGATGCTCGCGCTTCTTGTAGGCGTCCGCATCGACGACGAACCGGTTGCCGAGCACCGTGCCGTGCGTCAGAAACTCGCGCAGATGTTCGCCGCGCGGCAGGACGTCGCTGTCGAACGCCAGATCCCAGCGGTACAGGTCTTCGATGCAGGTGCGAACGCCGCCGCCCCCCGCGGCGTAGCTGTTCGCCTGCCACAATCGCCAGGCGCTCTGAGCGGGCGGATCTTGCGAGGACCAGCCTTCGTCCCCCTTCCAATGTCCGACGGCGCGGTTCGGGACCATGAGGCCGGGGTCTTCCTCGTAATCCGTGCGCGTCATCCCCAACGGCTGGAAGAGCCGCTCGCGCGCGAACTGGGCCAGCGTCTTCCCGGTCACGCGCTCGATGACGATGCCGAGCAGAAAGAACTCGCCGCTGCCGTACTGGAACTCCGCGCCCGGCTCGAACGGGAGCCGCCGCTGTCCCGTCAGGACGGTCAACAGGTCGGCTTTGGAATACGCCGTATGGTTCGGGACGTTGTCATAACCAACCAGCGGCATGATGTGGAACTGCTCCCACAGCCCGGTCTCGCAGCGGAGCATGTGACGAATGCGGACCGGATGTTCGAGGTTCCGCAGTTCGGGAATGATTTGTCGCACGTCGTCGTCGGGATGCAGCTTCCCCTCGTCCATCAGCAGCGCGATGCACGCCGACGTGAACGCCTTGGAGGCGGACGCGATCTCGAACAGCGTGGTCGGCGTGTTCGGCGCGCCATAGGCGAGGTTCGCCGAGCCGAAGCCCTTGCTGTAGTTCAGCGTTCCGTTCTGCACGATGCCCACCGCACAGCCGGGGACGTCGGGCCGATTGCAGGCCGCGAAGAACTGGTCTACCTGCGCGAGCAGCGGTCGCAATCGGTCATCGTCGTCAGCCAGAACCGATGAACTCGCGAGGGCTGAGATCGACAGCGAGACCAGGAACCAACGGGATGCCAGGCGGATCGACATGCTGTGTCTCCTGAGAGGAATCAGAGACTTTCCGCACCGCGAGAACGGCGCAGCCGAAGGGATGCACCACGCATTGTGGACAGGCGGCCCAGGTTGACGAACGCCGGATCATTGGAGTGTGCGAGAATCCCGATTTTGAGAAACGTCGGTGTCGAACGCTCGTGTGCCACGGCCGTGTCGGCCGTGTCGGCCGTGTCTTCGAGTGCTTCGTCGGCTGGCGGCGATATAGTCATCCAGCGGCAGTTTCCGTAGATTGATCGTCACGCACGGACACGCATCGTCAATCCGCATCATTCCGTCTTGGGGAATCAGTGTGAACCTCGTGTCATGTTCGACAATCCATTGCCTGGGCCTCGTGCTGTGCGTCGGATCGGCGCAAGCGGCCGATGAGCCGCATCCGTTCAGCCTGCCGCTGCAGACGCTGGAACGCGACCTCACCAGTCCGGACTACCACGCCGTGCTGGCCACGATGATTCCCACCGATCTGCGGGCCGAATGGCAGCGCGTCGCGACGCCGGACAATTATCACGTCTTCGCGAAGCAGCACGGCGGACTGGAGCAATTGTCGGCCGATCCCGTGCTCAAGCGGGCGTATGACCGTCGCAAGGACATCGCCGACCGGTTTCTGGCGATGATGGCCGATGCGTACGCCGCCAAGAAGCAGAAGCCGCCGTTTGCCGATCCGGCGGCGCTCCTCAAGGTGCTGGAGAGCGCCGACCGCCGCGGCACGGGGACGGACGGGGCGGCGATCGCCATCGAACCGATCTACCCCGCCGAGGACGCGGCGAAATACTGGACCGCATTGCGCGGGCCGACGCAGCAGGGGCTGGTTCGCAACTCCACGTTGCCGCAGACGTGGGACGTGCTTTGGAAGACGCCGTTGCCGGGGCAGGGGAACAGTGCGCCGATCATCTGGGGCGATCAACTGTTCGTCACCGCGGAGGGGCCGCGGCCGGAGGGGGCAACCGCCGGTCCAGAACGGTTCGTGCTGGCGTTCGATCGCCGCGACGGCGTGCTGCAATGGAAGCACGCCGCACCCCAACCGACGGAACTCGAAACGCTGTACTGGAAGAACACATTTGCGTCGTCGACGGTCGTCACCGAAGGCGAACGGGTGATCGCGTTCCTCGGCAACAGCGGCCTCGTGTGCTGCGATCTCGCCAGCAATCGTCTGTGGCACACCGACCTGGGGACGTTCCCGACGATGCACGGGCCGGGCACCACGCCGGTGCTGTATCGCGACCTCGTGATCGTGATGCAGGATCAGAACAAGGGAACGTCGCTGTTCGCCGCGTACGACAAACAGTCCGGCGCGAAACGCTGGCAGCACGAGCGCCCCAAGCAGGCCGGTTGGTGCAGTCCCGTGCTGCTGCGCGTCGGCAACCGCGACGAACTGATCTACAACGGCTCGCACATCGTCATCGGTTACGACCCCGCGACCGGCACGGAATTGTGGCGGGCAAACGGCACCACCGAAGAGTCCATCCCGATGATCGTCACGGGCGGCGGCCTCCTCTATTCCGCCTCCGGCCGCAACGGCCCCATCTTCGCGATCCGCCCCGGCGGCTCGGGCGACGTCTCCGACACGCACGTCGTCTGGCGCAACGCCCGCGGCGGGCCGCTGGTCCCCACGCCGGCGTATCACGCCGGCAGGCTGTACCTCGTCAACGACACCGGCATCCTCACCTGCCTCGACGCGACGACGGGAGACACCGTCTGGCAACACCGCCTCCGCGGCCGGTTCTCCACCTCGCCGCTGGTGATCGACGATCAATTGCTGGTCGTCAGTGAAGACGGCGTCGCCACGGTCTTCCGCACCGGCGGCGAGTTCGTTTCCGTCGCCGAGCACGACCTGGGCGAGACGGTCCTCGCCACACCCGCGGTGCTCGACAACCGCGTTTACGTCCGCACTGCGGGCCACGTGCTGTGCGTGGGAGAGGCGGGGCGGTAACCAGAAGTGCAAGCGACGGCGTGTGCCATGCCGCGAAGCAAAGCTCTGGCCGCCGTCGCTCGCGCTCCGGGCTATGACAGTTCCGGCGAGCGTTCTCGCTCACGCGGTCGTCTTGGACGGGAGCGCCAAATCAGATTGTCGGAAACGGATTACTCGACACGGGATGGAGGAAGCCGCGTTTGATCAAAGGGTTGGTGAAACACCCGGTAGGTGTGGTCGGCATTGTGCGAGATCGGGTTCTCCGAGTCGCGGAGCGCTCGCCACACTTCCTGGTCCTGATAGTTTACGAACAGGTTCATGTGCGAAAACCGGCCCGCGATGTAATGCCACCGGGGTCCGTCTGCCGTGTTGAGGGCTTCTAACTTCAAGAACACTTCGGGATCGGCGCCGACGGAGCAGACGAAGGCGAACAGCGCCCCGTCCACGACGTCCGGATTGGTGCTTTGATCGCGGTACAGGGGCTGCGGCAGCAAACGCAATTCGGTCCGGTCATCTCCCGCTCCCACCGAGTGATCTGAGAAATCGCGGCAGACCGTCCGCATCTGTTGCATGCGGCCGGCCGCAGTCGAGGCGGGGATCGGAGCGTCCTTCAACGGCTGGCGCTTCAGGCCCGCTTGGGGCTTCCAGGAATCGAGACCGACACCTTCTGACTGGAGAGGGACGGGCGACAGGGAATGCAGCTCGTGGACGACCGCCAACTTTCCCTCGGCGGACGGATAACGCCAGAAGCACGCCACTGATTCGGCATTGCCGCGATCCGTCCACACGTAGACCGCACCATAAGTGCCGCCATGCGGCCCCGAACGCGCCCACGTGTAAGCGGCCCGGTCCACGAGTGCCAGACGTTCCCCTTCCGTGTCGTCCCGCACGAGTTTGCAATCCGCCGCGACCCCATCAAAGACTTGCCGCCAGCGGGCGTTCTCCGCCGGCGTGGATAACGGCTCGGCCGCCAACGCACTGGGCACGACCAGCACCCACGGGATCAGATTCATGCTCAACGACTCCTGAGACGAGCGTCTGTCAGTCCAGGATTGTAAAGACGTACTGCCTGTCCCGTCCATCAGTGACGGACTCGAAGTCTTGGCGGTGCTCGATGCGTGAACGGCCGGCGAACGCGTCGCACGATCAGCGCGACGCCATAATCGATCGGGAAACGGCGCATTGCCGGATTGGCTGTCCCTAACGCCCGAGTTGGAAGCAATCAGGACATCAGCCGTTGGCATCCAGCCCGTTCGGACTGATGGACTCCCGCTCCCATTCAGCGAGTCACCGATGAGCGCGACGTTGGTTCCCCTGCAGCCTTGTGAAAATGCCTTCGCCCGCGGTCTAGGCTTCGAGGCATTCGACGATCTGATTGATGCCTCGCAGCCGCTGTTTTCACCGGTTGGAGAACTCTGGTTCGTCGCGGAACTGCCCAATCGTCATTGGTTGGCGTGGCCCTTTCCGGAATTCGACGATACCCATCTCTTTGCCACCTACGACGCTGCCTGCGAATTCGTCTCACCGAGCAGGCTGGCCGAATAGCGAGTCACCGCCAGCAACCTGCCTTACCAGCGATCTTGATCCATTTCCCCGACGGTCGTGCCGCCGTGGCGGTCAATGCGTGCCGGGACAAAGCCACCCAGGCCCGCTGTTGTTCCGCTCTCATCGCGCCGATGTTTTCATTGACGGCATCGCTCCACACTTCCCCCGGCGTGAGGTAGAACACCGCCCGGTCGTTGATCTCGTGCCGGTCATCCATGCTTCTCACGCAGACGCTGGGCCGCGGCGACCTCGTGTTTCAGCTTGGTGTAGACTTCATCGAGACTCACCTCGGCCGCCGAGCCGGGCGCGAAGCCGCAATCGGGGTTGAGCGTGATGCGTGAGGCGTCCACGTACTGGAGCGCCATTTCCACGCGACTCACGATGGTGTCGGCTGAGTCGATTTGACCCGGCTGGCAACTGACGCAGCCCAGGCCGATCTCGACGTGTTCGGGCAACTGCTGGAACACCGACATGTCGCCCGCACCGGGCGATGTGAACTCCATCGTGATGTGGCCGACCTTCAACCGCCCGAGTTGCCGCAGAATCGGATCGTAACCGCCGCGATGGTCGGCTTCGCCGCGGGCCCGCGCCCCGGCCCGGCGACAGAGATGCACGGCGAGCTTCACGCCCGAAATGCCGTCGACCACCTGGTTGTCCATGTCGACGGCGAAGTCCG
>JAWXBB010000303.1:0-17830 GCA_034439795.1 Planctomycetaceae bacterium
CGAATGCGGGTCGCAGTTGAAAGTCAAGGATGAGCTCGCCGGCAAGCAGGGACATTGTCCCAAATGCAAAGCCGACTTGGTGATCCCGGCACTTCCGACTCCGGACGTTGTCGAAAACCCTGTGGAAATTGACGACGGCGCGGGCGATGCCCCAGCGCTCACTTCGGCGGCGGATGAAGGCACCCCGCATATCGGCAACATGGCCGGTCGCGATCAGGAATGGGTTGACGAAGCCGAAGCCGCCCTGTCGGGCCGCGAGACGGTGTCCTCGTCGGCTTCGCACGAAGAAACCGCTCTGTCCATGCCGCTGTCGCTGAGTCCCGACGACCTCGACGAAGCCCCGGATTTGCTGAGCGCTGCGCCACCGGTCTCTGAGCCCAAGCCGAAACCCAAGGCGAAGTCCAAACCCAAGTCGGAGGATTTCGATCCCGCCGAGTTCCTGATGGTTGAAGACCCGACGGAGACGAAGAAGCCTCCGCCGCGGAATCGTCCCAATCTGGATCTGCTGGAAGAGCAGTATGCCCAGGCCCAGCGTTCCGAACAGGCCCTGGAGGCCCGGACGGGCGGGACCAGCAACGCGTCCGCGGCCGATGCGTGGGACCACGCCAAGGCCGCGAAACAGATGATGAAAGCCATCAAGCAGAGCAACACGGAAGAGCGCAAAACCCGCGAGGAAAAGGGGGGCGGCGAGTCGTTCGATTTCGTCGGGGCCTTCCGCGAGCTGGGCGTTAAGGCTATCGGTGGCGTCACGGTGGTGCTGGTCGCGGCGTTCGGGCTGTATTATCTGGCCAACATGGCGATGGGCGGCGGGCCGAAACTGCCCCCGCTGGGTTACGTCTCGGGCGTGGTCAAGCTCGACGGCAAGCCGCTGGAGGGAGTCACGGTCAACTTCATGCCGTACGATCCGGAGGGCGTCGATGTGAAGCGCGAACGATACCGTACGTCCGTCGGCATGACGGACGCCAGCGGCCTGTACCGCATGTTCTACCTCGACAAGCACCAGGGGGTCGCCGTCGGCAAGTGCCGCGTCTGGCTGAGCCTGATGGGACCGCAGGGCCGCGATCTGGTTCCCTCGACCTATGCCGACGGTGCCGGGCAATTGCGCGACGTCGCGGCGGGCAGCCAGAAGATCGACTTCGAGCTGACGTCGAGATGAGTTCCACCATGTTGTGATGAGGGGTGCCACTGGCGGCGGGCTTCAGCCGCCAGTGGCACCCTTTGTGAGCGTGGGCCTACGAATCCAGCGCGGCAAACAGTTGGTCGAGATAGGCGCTCAGGCTGTCCCACGGGTTGTCTGTCTTCGCGTCGCGGAACACGTCGTCGGTGACGTAAACCCAGCGGACGTGCTTCTTGATGAGGGCGAACTTCTCCGGCTCGAACTGCGGCCGCGTGTGAACCAGCACGCACCGCGTCCACGGCGGATAGTCGGCATAGCCGCCGAAGTAATCCCCCTTCAGCGACGACTCCGACGGATACTCGCCCCCTTCGTGGACCACGATGACGTCGGCGACCTCCTGGGCGAAGAACCGTTCCGGCGTCGGCGCACCGGGGTTGGCCACCGTCGGCCAGAACCCGCGGGCGGTCGCGGCGTCGCGAAGCTGGCGCTGCTTGGCCGCGGCGGCCGGCGTGTCTTCGTACAGCATCTCGTCGAAGAACGCCCCTTGGATTTGCGGATAGAGCTTCCGCCAGGTGTCGAGATCCTGCTGCATCGCGGGAACCGGGCGTTTGCCATACTCGGTGGAGACGTAGCCGAGCACGACAACCCCCGCGCCGCGCAGGCGGTCGATCGCCTTGGTGTAGTTGGCATCGACCTGCGTGCCCGGTCCGGTCGCGGGGTTGAGGATCACCCACACCGGCACCCGCGGATGCGATTTCTTGAGGTCGATTAACCGGTTGTACACCGCGTTCGTGTGGATGTTCGCCGGATACAGATACAGCGGAATCAGCAGCCCCGTCGGTTGCCGCGCGAGTTCGTCGAAGCGTTGCTGCTTGGCGACCAGCGCTGCGGCATCCTGGGCATTGGCGACGTTGAACCACGTTGCTGCGGTGACAAGCGTGGCAAACAGAATTCGGCAACGCGACATCATCGAGTTCTCACAGGGATGGGGAATCGTGACGGGTGTGGGAATGATGGTCGATAGACATTCGCCTCCCGTCAGGAGACGGGGGGCTATATAGTTGGATTTCACCCATCCATCGCCCCGGTCGAGCCGCCCGACTGGAACGCCTCGTAATTCTTTTGGAACGATGCGGCGAGCTTCTTCGCGGTGGCGTCGTAAGCTGCCCGGTCGGACCACGATTGCCACGGTTGCAGAATCTCCGCGGGGACATTGGGACACTGCGTCACCACGTGCAGGCCGAACACGGGGTCGGCGACCGTCGGCGCGTCGCGAAGCACGCCGGTATGGATGGCGTCGATGATCGCGCGGGTGTGTTTGAGCGACATCCGCTCGCCGACGCCGTAAGAGCCGCCTGCCCAGCCGGTGTTGACCAGCCAGACCTGCGCGTGATGTTGCTGCACCTTATTCGCCAGCAACTCGGCGTACTTATTGGGATGCCACACCAGGAACGGCCCGCCGAAGCAGGGCGAGAACGTCGCCTGCGGGTCTTGGACGCCCATCTCCGTCCCCGCGACTTTCGCCGTATAACCGTTGACGAAGTGGAACATCGCCTGATCCGGCGTGAGTTTCGACACCGGCGGCAACACCCCGAAGGCGTCGCACGTCAGGAAAATCACGTCGCTGGGATGCTCGGCCATGCACGGGATGCGGGCCGTGGGCATGAACTCGATGGGATACGCGCCGCGCGTGTTCTGCGTGATGGTGGCGTTGTCGAAATCGACGTGATGGTGGGCGGAATCGTAGACGACGTTCTCCAGCACCGAGCCGAACCTGAGCGCCTGAAAAATGTCCGGCTCGCGCTCGCGGGAGAGGTAAATCGCCTTGGCGTAGCAGCCCCCTTCGACGTTGAAGATGCCGTCGTCGCTCCAACAGTGCTCGTCGTCGCCGATCAGTTCGCGCTTCGGATCGGCGGACAGCGTCGTCTTGCCGGTCCCCGACAGTCCGAACAGCACCGACGACCGCCCAGTCTCTGGATCGCGCGTCGCCGAGCAGTGCATCGACAGCACCCCACGGGCGGGCATCAGGTAGTTCATGATCGTGAACACGCCTTTTTTCATCTCGCCGGCGTACTCGGTTCCCAGAATCACGAGTTCGCCCAGCTCGAAGCAGACGTCGACGCTCGTGCCCGAGGTCATCCCCGTGGTGTACCGGTTCGCGGGGAAGCGGCCCGCGTTGTAGATCACGAAGTCCGGCTCGCCGAAGTCCGCCAGTTCGCCGTCGGTGGGCCGGATCAGCATGTTGTGCATGAACAGCGCGTGATACGGCCGCGAGCAGATCACCCGCACCTTCAGTCGGTGCTTCGGGTCCCACCCGGCGAAGGCGTCAATGACGTACAGCCGCGGGCACGTGTTGAGATAGTCCTTGGCCCGCTCGCGGTTGATCATGAACGTCAGCTCGTCGAGCGGGAAGTTGACCGGCCCCCACCAGACGTCCTTCTCCGACTGCTGATGCCGCACCACCCGCTTGTCCTGCGGCGACCGGCCGGTCTTCTCGCCGGAGTACGCAATCAGCGCCCCGCTGTCGGCGATGGTGGTCCCCGGCTCGAAGTGGATCGCCTCTTCGTACAACCGTGACGGCGCCGGGTTCCGCAGGACTTCCTTCACGGACAAACCATGCACGGAGAGATCGAATGTCGTAGTCATCGGAGCGAATCCATTCCTGGCAGGGCCGATCGTCGATGGGCGCACATCGGATCGATGCCATCGTGACAATCCACCGCGATGCCGTCCAGCGGTGCGATGCTTTGCAACCCAGAGCGCAAGCGACGGCGGGACAAATCCGAACGCCGTCGCTTGCGCTCCGGGCTGCGAAGCCATGCCGCTGATTAGTCTCTCGGACACCGCTCGCGTAGAATGCCCCTCGATGGCAAACCGCGAAACAGGAATCGTCGATGTTCGCACGAATTGCGTTGATGGGGCTGCTGCTCGGCATGGTCGGCTGCGGCCGGCCGGCCACACCGGAAACGGTGGAGATCATCGGCGCAGCGGGGACATCAACGATCCCGTCCACTGCACAACTCCCCGCGCCGACGTTCGCCCCTAGTGACTGGCCCGGCTGGCGCGGTCCGAACAGCGACGGCGTGGCGGCCGATTCCGCTGTGCCGACCAAGTGGGATGACGTCACCAACGTCGTCTGGAAAACGAAAATCCCCGGACGCGGGCATGGCAGCCCGGTCATCATCGGCGATCAGATTTACCTCGAAACGGCGGACGACGCGGCTCAGGTGCAGTCGGTGCTGGCCGTCGATCGCCGCCGCGGCAAGCTGCTGTGGCAGACCGACCTGCACACGGGGAACTTCGAGACCGCCATGCACGGCGAGAACACGCACGCCTCCAGCACGCTGGCTTGCGACGGCGAGCGGTTGTTCGCCGTGTTCCTCAATAACCGCCGCGTCTGGTGCTCGGCGCTCTCGCTCGACGGCAATGAATTGTGGAAGACCGAAGTCGGCGGGTTCCGGTCGCGGTTCGGTTACTCCGCATCGCCGACGATCTATCAATCGCTGGTCTTCGTTGCGGCCGATCACGAAGACGGCGGCTTCATTGCGGGTCTTGACCGTGGTTCGGGGGATGTCGTCTGGCGACGCAAGCGGCCGGCGAATGCCTCGTGGTGCTCGCCGCGCGTTGTGCATCTCGGCGGCAAGGATCAACTGGTGTTGTGCGGTTGCCAACGGGTGATTTCGTACGATCCGCTCACCGGGACCGAATTGTGGAACGTCGCGGGGACAACGGAATCGACCGTCGGCAGCGCGGTCGTCAGCGGCGACCTGTTGATCTTTAGCGGCGGCTATCCGGGGAAGGACACCGTCGCGCTCAAACCCAACGGTTCGGTCGCGTGGCGCATCAAAGACAAGACGTATGTCCCCTCGCTGCTCGCTGCCGAGGGGTTCGTCTACATGATTCAGGACGACACCGGCGTCGTCCGCTGCTTCGAGGCCGCGACCGGGAAGGAGCGTTGGAAGCACCGCATCGGCGGCAATTTCCGCGCATCGCCGCTGTTGTGCAACGGCAAGATCTACGTCACCGACATGTCCGGCAAGACGACGGTGTTCGCCGCCGATCCGAAGCAGTTCACGCTGATCGCCGAGAACCAGCTCGGCACTGAGGGCTTTTCGAGCCCCGCCGTCAGCGACGGGCAACTCTTCCTGCGCGTCCCCGACGGCAGCCGCGGCGGTCGTCAGGAGTGGCTGTACTGCATCGGGGAAAAGTCGCGGTAAGAGCCGGGGCGTGTCGCCCCGGTCTTCCGACTTCATAAGCCCGCGACGCATCGATCGGGCCGACACGGCCCGGCTCTCGAAGTCATCACTCGCGCCGTTCGCGGGCATAACGCACGCGGCAGCCGCGTGCGATGGTTTCCGTCACCGCGGGTTTCTCTCCCTTGATCGCGGCGGCGATGGCGTCTTCGACGTGCTTCGCCTTCACCCCTTCGGGGTCGGTGCTGTCGTCCATCGCCCCCATGTAGACCAGCTTGCGGTCCTTGCCGAAGACGAAGAATTCGGGCGTGAAGATGGCTCCGTGATCCTTCGCGATCTTCTGCGATTCGTCGTAGAGGTAGTGAAATGCGAACCCCTGCTCCTGCACTCGCTTCGTCAAGGCGGGGAGCTTGTCGGCGTCGATGCGGTTCACCGACACCGGCACCACGGCGACTTTCCCCCCGGCATGCTTCTTCGCGAGATCGTTGATCCGCCCCTCGTAGTCCACCGCCGTCGGGCAACTTACGCAAGTGAAGACCAGCACGACGACGTCCTTGTCCTTCAGATCCGCCAGCGAATGCGGCTTGCCATCCGTCCCCGGCAAGTCCTTCCACTCGGGAGCCTTGTCGCCGATGAACAGCACTTCGTTGAACTCCCCGGCGGGAAGCGAAGAGGGCAGGAAAACCGCGAAGGCGCAAAGGACGCGAAGGAAATCCAACCAGCGAGAGAGAAGGATGGCGAAAATCATCGAATTGCCTTTTGATAGCAGTTCAGGCACCGAAATCATTAGAGCTTATTTCCAAATAGTCAATCGGCCTGCAAACTCTTCGAGCAGCTTCGCCTTCTCTTCCGGAACAAATGCGATTCCGCCCGTGCTCAAGGTACGCTTCGGAGAATTTTGTAACAGCCGTCGAACAGCCTCAGCAGAAAACGCCGGAGCAATTGCGTGTCTCTTCCGATCCCACCCCCGTCCAATCGCGATCGAATCAAGGTCCGGGCGATTCGCCAGATAGTTGATGAACTCCTCATCCAAAGCAATTCCTTGGATGTGGAAATGATCCAATCGTAGCGGGTCCATCAATTCCTTGATTTCCTCACAACTCCAGTCCAAGTCACCGATGCTCAAGCCACGGCAACCAGGCCAACGATTGAGCCGTAACGCTGCGGCTTTGATGGCTTTCATGTCAGTTTCGGTTTTTCGGCCGGGCATCGTCCCGATCATCATTTGGGCAGGTCCAAACCGCGCGTTGGATTGGACGCCAACACCACCGCCAAGTCGGCTCCATTCTCGCATCGCCGCCTGCGACTCGATTTGAATCAATACGAGCCACAACACAATTCCGCCGACACAGATGACTGTGCCGAGACTAAGGTACTTGAACATTTTCAGGATGAGTTTCATCCGGTCATCCCCAGACCACCTCATGCCTCAATCGAACAGATAGCTCACCGACTCATTCCGGTGAATGCGTCGCACCGCTTCGCCCAGCAGCGGAGCGACGGAGATGATGCGAAGGTTCGGCAGCCGTTGCTCCGGGCGCAGCGGCAGGCTGTTGGTGACGACGATTTCCGTGATCTGGGCCGACCGCAGCCGCTCGGTCGCCGGGCCGCAGAGGACGGGGTGCGTCGCCCCAACGTAGACCTTGCTCGCACCGTGTTGCAGGACGACGTTGACCGCGCCGACCATCGAGCCGGCCGTGCTGATCATGTCGTCGAAAATGAACGCGACCTTCCCCTCAATCGGGCCGCCGATCAGGTTTTCCTGTTTGGTTTCAATGGCGCTTGAGCGCCGTTTGTCGACGATGGCGAACTGACCGCCGAGGTGTTCGACGTGTTGCAGCGACCGCTTGATGCTCCCTTCGTCGGGGCTGACGATCACCAGTTGGTCCTGCGGGAGATTCAGACTACGGAAGTATTCGTCGAGGATCGGGGCCGCATACAGGTGATCGACCGGGCAGTCGAAGAAGCCCTGGATCTGCGCGGCGTGCAGGTCCATCGTCAGCACGCGGTCGGCCCCGGCCTTGGTGATCAGGTTTGCGACCAGTTTCGCGGTGATCGGCACGCGGCCCATGTCCTTGCGGTCCTGCCGCGCGTAACCGAAGTACGGAATGACCGCCGTGATGCGGGCCGCCGACGCCCGTTTGCAGGTGTCGATCAGGATCAGCAGCTCCATCAGGTTGTCGTTGACCGACGGCCCGGTGGGTTGGACGAGGAAGACGTCGCAGCCGCGGACGTTCTGGTTGAGGCGCACCGACGTTTCGCCGTCCGGGAAGGTGCCGATCTCGATGGCCCCCAGCGACACGCCGAGATACGCGGCGATTTCCGCGGCGAGGGCCGGGTTGGCCCGGCCGCTGAGGAGCACCATCTGGTCGTACATGAGCATCGCGCGATCCACCGGGCGGTTGGCCGTCCGCGGAAGCTGTGCCGCGGGTTCTCATTTCAGCCCGTGGATGGTGGGGTTGTCAAGGACGACAAACGCACCGGCAAGCCGCGCTGGTGTGCCACGGCTGTGTCAGCCGTGCGAGCGCTCCGCATCAACCTGCAATTCGCACGGCCGGCACGGCCGTGGCACGCGAGCGAAGACTTCCACACGCTGCTAGGAAACGGCCGTTTGCATCAGATTCTGGCAGGTTTCCACCGAGCTGGGGACTCCCAGCAGGTAGCCTTGGGCCAGTTCGAAGCCGAGATCGCGACAGGCGGCGTGCTCGCCCGGCGTTTCGATGCCCTCGGCCAGCGGCACGACGCCGATGTCGTGGATGGCATCGATCAAACAGCGAACGAATCGCCGGCGGGAGACATCGGCCTGATCGAGTGCGGTGATGATCCGGCGATCGAACTTCAGGTAGTCGGGTCGTACTTCGGCCAACTCGGCAATGCGGGCCTGTCCGGCGCCGAAGTCGTCGAAAGCCAGACCGATATCGTATTCCCGCAGCATCGCTCGGAACCGTGCGATCCCGGCGACGTCGGTGATCGCCGCCTCGTGGACTTCGATCGTCAGCGGCTGCAACGGGGCCTGTTCGCGGAGTTCCTTCAGCCAGTCCCAGGCGGGAGCGCCCAGAAACTCGGCCGGATGCGTATTGAGGAACACGTGCGGAGGCTCGGACAACTCCTGGCTGACCTGCACCCCCTTGGTGCGCAGGATCTTGCTCAGTTGGGCTTCCTGATTCAGGTCAGCAGCCGCTGCGAACATGCGCCCTGGCGACTCCAATCCGACCAGCCGGCTACGTGCGAGCACTTCGTAGGCAATGACCTCGTCCGTTTGCAGATCGACGATCGGTTGGAAATAGGGAATGGCATGATCGCCGTTCAGCAGCTTTTCGATCTGCACGCGCGCCAGGGCATGGTCGTAGAAGTCCTGCGAAACCGTCCGGGAATCGGACCGCCGGGCTTCGCGCGCGATCCGAAAGGGAATGTCGGCGAATTGCACCGTGTCGCCATCGGTCAGCTCGCCGCTGTCCTGAATCCGTTCCCCATTGATAAAGGTTCCATTGGTGCTGCCCAAATCCCGCACGAACAGGCGGTCTTCGACTGTAAACAGTTCGGCATGCAGTCCGGAAACGGCGGGTCGGTGCAGTGCCAACGAGGCTTCCGGTCGACGGCCGACGCGAAACGGCAGCGGATCGAGCAGCTTGCTGCGAATCTCGCCCGTTGAACCGATATTTCCGACGAGCATCCAAGTCAACATGCCGATCGTCCCATCCGCCGCGCCGAGCGTGTCACTCTCCGGGCCTGCCGGCCTCGCCACTGCGAACTCCGTCCCCTTGGCGGACATCAGTCCCTCTCAATCAATAGTCCAGAGACGGTTGATGGAGAACGGCGCGCCCGCGAAATCGTTCGACCGCCAGGCCCCGATGCCGTCGAAGGGACCGGTCGTGCCGGTTAGTCGATTTCGTCGGAGGGCACGAGCCTGGAAACTTTCCGTCCGCTGAGAATGATTGGGACGAAACTGACGAATTCAGCGATTCGAGGACGCGCTCGAACGATCAGCGTCTGGCGGCTGCGGCGCTGGTCAACTCGGTTTCTGACGAAGCCGAAATCATGGCGGCTGAAGATGTCCTAGACTGTCAGCAGGAGTGTTGCCAATTCTCGACGGCGCAGTAGCCCTGCCGCAGTCGTCAACGCCAGACAACCGGATTCCCCGATGACCACCGCGACGACCGCCCCGGTTTCACCCGGTCTGGAAATCAACCCGGAGCTGCTCGCGCAGCTGCTGACGACCGACGCCTTCACCCCGCAGGAGCCGGCGACGATCGCCGAAACCGGGCTGTCGCTGCAGTTCATCGAAGCGCTGTTGTGCAAGCATCTCGCGGTGTTGGGCGGCAACAGCGGGAATCGACTCGCCAACGGCGTCTGTCTCCCGTTTCGGCTGGTCGCATCGATTCTCGAGTCGATGCGCGGCCGGCAACTGGTGACGCATTCGGGGACCGCCCCGCTGAATGATTACAACTACGTGCTGACCGAAGCCGGATTGACTCGGGCGCGCAGCTGTCTGCAGCAGTGCGCTTACGTCGGCCCCGCGCCGGTTCCGCTGCCGGAATACATCGTTTCTGTGGAGGCGCAGGCGATCGGCGACGAAGCGCCCAGCCGGCAGACGTTGAGGGACGCCTGCCAGGGAATCTCGGTGGAGCCCAAACTCTTCGAGCAACTGGGACCGGCCCTGAATTCCTGCGCGGGCATGTTCCTGTACGGCGCTCCCGGCAACGGCAAGTCGACCCTGGCCCGCTGCCTGACGAGCTGCTTCGGACAGTCGATCTGGATTCCCCATGCCATCATCGAGAACGGCGAAATCATCAAGTTCTTCGACACGCAGTTCCACAAGGTCATTGAAGGGGTGGAAGCGACTGCTCTGCGAAGTGCGTCGATCGATCGCCGCTGGGTCCGCATCGAGCGCCCGACGGTCGTCGTCGGCGGCGAGCTGACGATGGACAACCTGGAGCTGCGGCATCACCCCGAGAGCAACGTCATCGAAGCCCCGTTGCAGATGAAGAGCAACTGCGGCTGCCTGCTGATCGACGATTTCGGGCGGCAACGCATCGCCCCAGCGGAGTTGCTGAACCGCTGGATTGTGCCGCTGGAATCGCGGCTCGATTTCCTGACGCTGCCGAGCGGCCGCAAGATCCAGGTGCCCTTCGAACAGTTGATCATCTTCTCGACCAATCTCGAGCCGGAAGACCTCGTGGACGAGGCCTTCCTGCGACGCATTCCCTACAAGATTTCGATGAACGACCCCAGCGACGAGGAGTTCCACCACCTCTTTCGGCTGTATTGCGACAAGCTCGGCTGCGAGTACCGCAAGGACGTGGTGAATCATTTGTTCGACAAGCATTATCGCCAGGTGGGCCGGGCCAAGCGGCGCTGTCATGCGCGCGATCTGCTGCTGCAGGTTCGCAACTATTGCCGCTATCACGGCCACCTCTTTGAATTGCGGCCGGAGTATCTCGACAGCGTTGTGGAAACCTATTTCGCGATGGTTCTCAAGGCCAAATCGGTTTCGTAAGCAGGCTGCCGGTCGTGGCCGCCCGCGAGTGCCAACCACGATCGGTCTGAGAGTGACGTTATGACTTCTGCACCCGTGAAACCTCCCGCCGGCTTCGAGGAGCCCATTCCCGGCTACCGGCTGGCCGACCTGCTCGGCCGCGGCGGCTTCGGGGAAGTCTGGCGCGCCACGGCTCCCGGCGGCATTCCGAAAGCCGTTAAGCTGATCTTCGGCAGCGACTCCGCGTGTTGCACGAACGAATTGAAGGCGCTGAACCGCGTGAAGGACGCCCGGCATCCGTTCCTGCTGTCGATCGAGCGCATCGAGCAGCGCGACGGGTCGCTGATCATTGTGACCGAGCTCGGCGACCGGAATCTGCAGGAGCTGTATCGCGAGTATCGGGAGAAAGATCTGCCGGGCATTCCGCAGGGCGAACTCCTGATTCTGCTGCACGACGCCGCCGAGGCGCTCGACTTCATCTACGAAGAATACGCCCTGCAACATCTCGACATCAAACCGGCGAATCTGCTGCTGTTCGGGAAGCGATTGAAGGTCGCCGATTACGGACTCGTCAAGAACATTTACGAGCGGTCGCAATCGCTCGTCAGCGGGCTGACTCCTGCCTATGCCGCCCCGGAGATCTTTGAGGGACAACCGACGCGGGCCAGCGATCAGTATAGCCTGGCGATCGTCTATTACGAGCTGCTCACGGGCAAGCTGCCGTTCGACGGCACGAATGCCGCCCGATTGGCCGCGCAGCATCTGCGCGAAACGCCGAACCTGCGCCATCTGCCGGTGGAACAGCAATCGGTGATCGCCAGGGCCCTGTCCAAGGATCCCGAGCAGCGCTTTCCCGGTTGCAAAGCCCTGATTGAGGCCTTAAGCGAGGCGGTTCGCCGCGCTGAGACGGGACGATCCGGCGTTCGAGCGGACGTGTCCTTTACACGGTCCGCGGCTCAGGCGTCATCCGGCCCCGGACGCACGCCCGACCTGCCGAAAGGGCCGTCAGCGAATCCTGCGGCGGCTTCGTTCAACACGATCAAGCCGTCTCTCACCGTCGCGACCTGCTTGGGCGATCCGGCGACCGAACGAGTCATGCCCCCCACGCTCGTCGTCGGAGTCGGAGGCGCCGCCGCGCATTTGCTGCAACGATTGAAAGTGAGCCTCCGGGACCGCCTCGGCGGCGTGTCGGCCGTCCCCGGATTGAAGCTCGTGCTGATCGACACCGATCCGCAAACGCTGAATGAAGTAAACCGCGATCATTCGTCGTGGAGCGATTTGGAAACCGTGGCGACGCCGCTCCGCAATTCCGCGGAATATCGCCAGCAGGGTCAACAGCAGCGCCGCTGGCTGTCGCGCCGGTGGCTGTACAACATCCCGCGCAGCCTGCGAACGGAGGGGCTTCGCCCCCTGGGGCGGCTCGCCCTGGTGTCGAACAGCGCCCGCGTGATCGGCGCGCTCCGTGCGGCCATCAAGCAGGTGGCGACCGCGGCAGAAGCCGCCGGGACCGCCGACGGGCCGCCGCGCGTGCTCCTCGTCGGTTCGATCTCGGGGGGCACCGGCAGCGGCATGCTGTTGGATCTGGCTTACACGCTTCGCGCGGAGTTGCAGACGGCGGGGTATGCCGATGCCGCCGTCGAAGGCTTCCTGCTGCATGCGACGCCGGCGGATGCCGGCCGCGACAAGTCCAATCTGAACGCCCTGGTGACGCTGCAGGAACTCCTGTTTTACGGCGCTCCCGGTAACTTCTATCCCGGCGAACCGCTGCTGGAGACGCCGCCGTTCCACGGCAACAATTGCACGTTCCGTCACGCCGACGTCCTGCATCTCGGCAACGAGCTCGATACGGCGGCATGGCTTCGTCAAATCGACCACGTTGCGGAATATCTCTATGCCCGGCTCACCACATCGCTCGATCGGCAGCGCCGTGACCTGGGTGCTGCGGCGAATTCGTCCGCGACGGTCAATCTGCTGCAGGTTCGGCAGATTGGTGCGAATTCGCCGCGCTTCGTCGAACACTTGTCCCGGATGCTCTGTCTGGCTGTGACCGGGGCCTGGCTGGGCAAATCCCCATCGGGAACGACCACCACGCGGAAATCCGGCGTGGCGGCGACCATGGTGCTCAACGCCGGCAGCAATGACCGCCGCGACCGACTGCAACAACTGACCGTCGATGCCGAAGCGCAAGTCCGGACGTGCGGCGCTGACACCGGCAGCCTGTTGACGCGGGCGCACGAGGCCTTGACTCAGGAATTGGGGACCGACGCCCGCACCTATCTGCAGCGACGATTTCACGAGGCCCTCAACGCCGCCGAGGTCGCCAGCCAGCCCGACCACGTCGTTGCCCAGGCGGCGCTCAAAACGCTCGACGAGACCATCGGGGTCGACTTCGGCGAAGATCCCGAACGGAACAAGGGCAACAACCTGTTCGGCCCGCTGCACGCCCGGCTGGTCTCGCAAGCCATGCAGGTGGCCGCCAAGCTGACCTCGTGGATTGCGGAACTGATCGACCATCGAGATTGGGGCAGCGACGCAGCGCTGCATGCCGCCGAGGTCTGCCGGCACACCCTGCGCGACCTGAACCGGGTCGTGACGCAGGAACTGCAGGCCGCGCGCAATCGCCAGACGGCGGCCCGGATCTCGCTGACGGCGGCCCCGCCGGAGGGCGAGGCGGCCAAGACCGGACGCAACTGGCTGGGGGGACGCAGCCGCAATCGCGTGGCTCTGGAGGAGGATCTGGTCGATCTCGGGATGCTGTGCTTTGAGGAACTGACGACGGTCTGCGTGCAGTGGCAGTTGCGCGCCATGGAGTCGCAGGTGTCGTTGATGATCGACCAGTTGCTCAATCTCTGCGAGGAATTGGGGCAACTCCAACACCGCTGGCACGACAACGACAGCGAAGACCCCTCCGCGGCGAACTTCGACCTGGAACCGCTCGAGCAGTTGATGCACGACAACAACCACCGGCTGGTCGCGGAACTGCGCCATCGAATCGACCGCGACGTCCTGGACGGACCGAAGAAACTGCAGCGGTTCCTGCATCAGCGGGGCGCGTTGCTCGAAAGCCTGTTCGAGCCGCTCCAGCGGCAGGCGCGCAGCGTTGTGCTGCACTGCTCCGGTCGGCTGATCACGCTGCTCTTGCAGCAGGTTCCCGGCAGTCAGAACGATGTGGACATCGACCTCGACGCCTGCCTGCGTGCGATTCTGAAGGAAACCTGGACCGCGGCTGTCAGCCGGGACGACCGGGCCTTCATCATCGCGCCGGCCGATGCCATGAACAGCCACGCCGAGTGGCGCATGCCGGACGGGGACCGGGCCGTCATTCCCGTCTATGCCCAGACGACCAGCCTGACCGTCTGTCGCGAGGCGGCCGACGTGCCGCTGATCGACTTGATCAACTCGATTGGCCGGGGGCAAAAGGCCCTGTGGGATCTGGCGGAGAACCTGCATTCGCGCATCGACGTCGCCTGGAGTCCGCTGAGCGAGGCGTCCGGCAGCGACGTTAGCACGGGATCGCCGGATGAAGAATCCGCTCCGGCCGAGCCGATCGACTCCACGTTGTGCCTCGAAACCGTGCCCTGAGTCGGACGTTCGGACGGTCTTGCCGTTCAGAGGCTGTACCACAACCGCCTGGACTTTACGCCGAAGGCGTTGTACCTCACAGCCCAGGGTCGCGAGTCTGCGAGCGCACCCTGGGTGGCGTTCGATGATGAAGCCAATTCCCCAGGGTGCGCTCGCAGACTCGCGACCCTGGGCTTTGCGATGCTACGCCTTCGGCGTAAAAAACCACATGGTTGTGAAACCGCTTCTCACCGGTTCTTGTACTTCTCGCTGGCCTTGGTGAGGATGGTCCGCTCGCGGTCGGTCAGGCTTTCGGAGCCCTGTTCGTGGATCTTCGCGAGGATCCGGTCCAACTCGTCATCGAGGTTCGCGATCGGCTCATCGGGCCGGTAGACCTTGAGTTTCCGGCCGGTGGTCATCCGCCGCCACCGCAGGCCCCAGCCGCCGGTGAAGAGGCTGAGAGTATCCTCCAGCCGCCAGCGAAAGTGGCGGTACAACCAGCCGAACAAGAGTCCCGACAGATGGGCCGTGTGGGCGACGCCGGTGTGAACGTCGTCCCCGCCGAGTTGCAGCACCACCGGATGCAGATCAACGGCGATGTAGAACGCGACCAGCCAGCGGATCTCGATGGGAATCAGGCCGAAGATCCAGATGCGCTCGCGCGGGAAGTGCGTGGCGTACAGCATGAACGCGGCCATCACCGCGCCGGAAGCGCCGAGCGCCGGAGCGTGCGAGCCGAGCAGCACTCCCAGCCCGAGAAAACCAAGTCCAGAGATGACCGCCGCCGTCAGATAGAACCACAGGAACTCGCGGCTGCCGTACATCCGTTCGAGTGTGCTGCCGAACCACCACAACACCAGCATGTTCATCAGCAGATGCCAGAGGCTGTAGCGGTCGTGCAGAAAGGCGTACGTCAGCACGCGCCAAACCTGGCCGGAGAACACGGCGTCCGGATCGAGGGCGAACCATTCGTCGATCGGCGAACTGCGGAAGCCGTCGCGCGGTTCGGTGATCACCGCCTGCAGCAGGTAGGTGATGACGGTGGCAATGACGATCCAGCGGCAGGTGGGCGTGTCGCTCATCCAGCCCGGGCCGCCGCCGCGATGGTCCTCACGGTAGTAGTCGCGACTGGTGATGCCCATGCTGCTTGTCCGGCCCTCCGTGGGATGCGGCTGGGAGGTCGTTAGTCGCGGCGGCTGACCGCGGCGGCCGGCGGTTGCGGCAGACGCTGCGTCAGTTGCAGATTCTCGGCCTGCAACCGCTCGACGGCGTCGCGGCGGGCGCGAACCTGCGCGCGCAGCTCGGCGATTTCCAACAGCACGGCGTTGCGGCTGTCTTCCGTCTCTTCGATCGGCTTGACCAGACCTTCGCGGAATTCGGCGGTCAGTGCTTCGTCCTTCGGCAACTCGTCGCCGCCGACGAGTTCGGCCACCCGGAACTTCAATTGCCGTTCGGCCTCGGCGATCAACCGATCTTGAATCGCCACCGCCGCGCGGCGGTCGCCCAGCGTTTCATCCCCCTTCGCGAAGGCGAGGAGCTGGTCGTCGAAACGGTCGGTGTAGGCAGTGGGCACGAGACCCCGCCAGCGCCATTGGCCGCCCTTCCAGTTCAC
The DNA here is from genome assembly GCA_034439795.1 of Planctomycetaceae bacterium. Classification (GTDB taxonomy): domain Bacteria; phylum Planctomycetota; class Planctomycetia; order Planctomycetales; family Planctomycetaceae; genus DSVQ01. Next base: position 15,960 of record JAWXBB010000303.1, read on the forward strand.
CACGTCTTGCGGGCGGACGCGCCAGGTGGGAACCACCGTGCTGCGGTCCGCCTGGGCGGTCGCCACGAGGAACGGGCCGCGGTAGATCGAACTGCCGTCCTGTTGCAGCTCGAAGCCGTGAATCACCTGCTTCTCCACGAGTCCCTGACCCGTTCCCGCCACAATCGCCAACCGGCCTTCCGCGGGAATGGCAACCTGCGTGTCCGCGGCCCAGGTACGGCCCCAGCTTCGGAGAGCCGTTTCCGTGTCGGTCTGCACCTTGAGGAATTGCGCCTGCAAGTCGCGAAGCTGCTTCTCGTCGGCCTCATAGCTCTTGACGAATGTCTGCGACTTCTTCGTCCAACTGTTGCGCACCTGAATGAGCTTGGCGGTGAAGTACGTCGACAATGCCGCGGCGACAATCACCAGGAAGGCGAGCACCTTGCCCCAGACGTTCATCGGCCACCTCGGTCTTTCGCCGGCGCATTCGGGATTTGTACGTGAATGTGCTTATCGTCGCGGTCGGAGGGCGGAACGCAACCTGTTCCCCGATCTCGTCATGACCGGACAACCACCACTGCCCGAGGCCGCCGAATTGGCTGCGACGACATCGGCCGGACAGGTCGACCTAACCCACCATCTCACAACAGGATGATAGGCCCCCGCCTGCGTCCCGGTCAAGCAGTTTCGCCGCCGCGGCCGCGAACGGACTTGCGGCAATCGTCACAGACCGGTTGCTTGGCACAACCCGCACTGCCCAATTCACACCAGCCCGAAGCGTCAGCGAGGGAATGAATGGACTCCTGCGCTAGAAACCACTTCAAAACCCGATCCTAGTTGTTGCCGTTGGTGGTGGATGATTCATCGGAGGTCAAGTACGCCGAAGGCGTTCGATCGCACAGCCCAGGGTCGCGAGTCTGCGAGCGCACCCTGGGAACATGGCGTCCAAAGCGAATCGTCCCTGAAAGGGTCGCATCACTGGCGGCGTCAAACCCTGATGAAACCCTTTCAGGGTATGGGGTTCATCATCGATCGCAAAGCCCAGGGTGCGCTCGCGGACTCGCGACCCTGGGCTTTGCGATCCTACGCCTTCGGCGTAAAACCATGCGGCGATGAAACCGCGCTACTGACGCTTCAGACTGGTTCGCGGCTTCACTGCCGGAGCCAAATCCGACCGGGAACCGCCGGGCCGCCCTCATGGCCGCGGTCTTCCAGCAGGTTGCCCTCGTCCGGCGAATAGTTTTTGCAGGTGTGATGGATGTCGTCCCGCGCCGCGAAATAGGCGTTGATGACGCGGGCGTCCCATTGCTGGCCGGCGCCGCGGCGGAAGATTTCCTCCAACCGATCCAAAGGCATGCCGTGGCGGTACGGGCGATCGCTGGCCATGGCGTCGTAGCTGTCGGCGACGGCCATGATGCGGGCCATGAGCGGGATGTCTTCGCCCTGCAATTTGTCGGGATAGCCGCGGCCGTTGTACGTTTCGTGGTGGTTGCGAACCCCCGGCAGGACGTGCTGGAGGTTGCCCAACTGATGGAGGATTTGGTAGCCGATCAGGGGGTGCCGCTGAATGTGGCGGAATTCCTCTTCGGTCAATTGATCCGGCTTCTGCAGGATGCGGTCGTCGACGCCGATCTTGCCGATGTCGTGCAGCAGCCCGGACAGGTAGATGTCGTCCAGATCGGACTCGGGCAAACCGAGTTCCAGTCCGAGGCGGCGGGCGACGAGCGCGACCCGTTCGCTGTGGCCGCGGGTGTACGGATCTTTGGCGTCGAGCGTGGATACCAGCGACCGGACGAACCGCACCATCAGGTCTTCGTGCCGGCAAAACAGCTCGACGTTGCGGACGTGCGTCGCCAGGATGCGCGCGACGGACTGCAGCATGTTCGCTTCGA
>JAWXBB010000304.1:0-14028 GCA_034439795.1 Planctomycetaceae bacterium
GCGGGATCGACGCCTGTCAGGTACACATCCTCGTGCGGAAAGATGCCGGCGCCGAAGTACGCCACGCCGTTGTGCAGCAGCACGCCGGTCCGGACCGGCCACTTGGAGATCATCTCGCCGCGGGCCAGCAGCCACTCCTCGCGCGGCGCGGCCTGACGCTGCCAGACGAGTGTCCCGGTGACGGCATCGACACAGTACACGCGACCGTCGTCCGACCCGAAGTACGCCCGGCCGTCGGCGACCGTCGGGGCCAGCCGGATCGGTCCGCCGGTGTAGAACGTCCACAGTTTCTGGCCAGTCGCCAGATCGCGGCAGTGCAGTTGATGATCGACGGTCGAACCGAAGTACACCCGACCTTCGACGATCACCGTGCGGAAGGCGTCGTCGAAGCGGATGCGGCTGCCCATCAGCTTCCCTTCCATCGTGCGCCCCTCGGCGCTCGACCACGCCAGCTTCGGAGCGGCCGGGGCCTGATACGTCCACCGCAGCGGCAACGAGTCGGCCAGCCGCTCGGTCGACGATTGCAGCCGGGCATTGCTGCCGCCGTCGGTCGGCCAGTCCACCGCCTGGCTGACGGACGTCACCGCTCCCCAGACGACGAACGCTCCGATCAAGGCCCATCGGTTCGAGCGAGGCATGCCGGTCTCTCCTGCACGGTCGGGATGCGGATTCTGAAGGTCCGTGCGTATGGTACCGAATGGTAGCGGGTCTTGCCCACTCGTTCGCCAAATCCTCAGATGCCGTGTGTGCCTCTCGATTCTGGGGGCACTTGTGGCTGGTCCCCTCTCCCCCGTCTTCGGGGGAGAGGGTTAGGGTGAGGGGGCCGAAGGCTTCGCAGAGTGGCGACTGCCAGGCACACCAACCCGAAGCGTGAGCGAGGGCGAGCGCTCGTCCTCGCTCACGCTTCGGGTTGGTATTGAACACGGCAGGGAGCGCTCGCCCCCTCACCCCATCCCTCTCCCCCGAAGCGGGGGCGAGGGGGCCAGAGGAAGTTCGCATCCTTGCAAATCCCCCGCGCCATCCCGGACGATACGGGTGTGTTGCGGCGTCCGCGATCCGGGCGGTCGCGTTGTTGTTCGGGATCGGCGTCATGATGATTCGCTGCATCGTCGGGATCGGTCTGGCGACGTTCGTCGCGGCCTCTGTGACGGCGGCGGAACCGGACGACGAGCGTTTCTTCCGCGAAAAGATCGAACCGGTCCTCAAGGCCCGGTGCTATGAGTGCCACTCCGCCCAGGCCGACGAGGTCGAGGCGGGTCTGCGTCTGGATTCGCGAGCCGGGCTGCTGCGCGGCGGCGACACCGGGGCGGCGGTTGTCGTCGGCAAGAGTCGCGACAGCCTGCTCATCGCGGCGTTGCGTCACGAACAGGGCTTGGCCATGCCGCCGGACGAACCGCGGCTGTCCGACCAGATCATCGCCGACTTCGTCCGCTGGATTGATCGGGGCGTCGTCGATCCGCGTCCCGACACCGGTCCAACGACGGAGAGCGACACGCTTCGGGCCGCGCGGCAGCATTGGGCCTTTCAGCCGGTGCAGAAGCGGCCACCGCCGAGTGTTGAGAATGTGACATGGCCGCAATCGGCGATTGATGCGTTCATTCTCAGCGAACTCGAAGCCCGCGGCTGGCAGCCCGCGCCGCCGGCCGGTCGTGAAGAACTGATCCGCCGCGTGACGTTCGATCTGTGGGGCTTGCCGCCGACGCCGGACGCCATCGACGAATTTCTGCGGGATGTCTCCCCCGAAGCTTACGAGCGATTGGTGGACCGGCTGCTCGGCAGTCCGCATTACGGCGAGCGCATGGCCCAGCAGTGGCTCGATGTCGTGCGATTCGCCGAAACCGAGGGATACGAATACGACCGCCATCTCCCCGATGCGTGGCGGTATCGGGACTACGTGATTGCGGCGTTCAACGGCGACAAACCGTTCGACCGCTTCTTGCAGGAACAGATCGCCGGGGATGAACTCGATCCCGAAAATGAGGAATGTCTGACGGCGTCGATCTTTCATCGCCTCGGCCCGGTGCGTCGCAACGCCGGCAATCCGGATATCGCCCTGAGTCGCAACGAGGTGCTGACCGAACGGACCGACATCCTCGGCGCGGCCGTGCTGGGACTGACGGTGGGCTGTGCGCGGTGTCACAACCACAAGCTGGAGCCGATCTCGCAACGGGACTACTACCGGCTGCAAGCGTATTTCGCCGCGACCGACGAGCACAACATCTCGCTGACCTCGCCGGAGGAGCAGCAAGCCTGGGACCGCGAGACGGCTAAGGTCAAAACGGAAATCGACCGGTTGAAGCAGGCAGCCAAAGCGGCGATGGGCAGCGAGCAGACTCGCTTGACCGACCAGATCGACGCCCTCGAAGACCAATTGCCGGCCCCGTTGGCTACGATTCCGAGCACGCGCAACGATCCGAATCAGACCACTCCGATTCACGTGCTCCGGCGCGGCGTCTGGGAATTGAAAGGGGAGCGCGTCGGACCGCGCCCGCTCAGCGTGCTGGTCGCCGACGATCTGCCGGAGCACGCGCCCGAGGTCCCGCAGCCCCGGACGCAACTGGCCCGCTGGCTCACGGCCGCCGATCATCCGCTCACCTCGCGGGTGATCGTGAACCGGCTCTGGCAGCACCACTTCGGCGTGGGACTCGTGAAGACGGCCAACGACTTCGGCGTCCGCGGCGAACGACCCAGCCACCCGGCCCTGCTCGACTGGCTCGCGGCGACGTTGCTCGAAAACGGCGGCAGCCTGAAGGCGTTGCATCGGTCGATCGTGCTCAGTCAGACCTACCGCCAGTCCAGTCGATCCCCCTCCGCCACGGACTACGCCGGCAGCGATCCCGAGAACCGGTTGTTGTGGCGGTTTTCGCGACGACGGTTGACCGCAGAGGAAACCCGCGACGCGATGCTCGCCGTGTCCGGTCGGTTGAACTCCCGAGTCGGCGGGCCGAGCGTGATGGTTCCGGTCGATCCGGAACTGGTCGCGTTGCTTTACAAGCCATCGCAATGGCAAGTCACGGCCGATCCTCGCGAACACGACCGCCGCTCCATCTATCTGATCGCCAAGCGAAATCTCCGATTGCCGTTCTTCGACAACCTCGACGCCCCGCCCTTGCAGACCAGTTGTGCGCGACGCGAATCCAGCACGCACGCGCCGCAGGCGCTGGAACTGTTGAACGGCACGCTGTCCAACGATCTGGCGAAAGCCTTCGCGCGGCGGCTCATGGAGACTGACGGAGATCCCGCACAACTGGTCGATCACGGTTATCGCCTCGCTTTGGGTCGGCTGCCGACGGAAGTCGAACGGACGGCGTCGTTGAAGTTCGTGCGCGAGCAGCCGCTGTCGGAGTTTGCCCTGGCGTTGTTCAACCTCAACGGATTTCTCTATGTTCCCTGAACTCCGTTCCGGTCGTCCACACGTGCGCCGAACCGCCACGCGCCGCGATTTCCTTCGCGACTCGTGTTGCGGATTCGGCGGCTTGGCGCTCGCCGCGTTGGCCAGCGACGCGAACGCCGCCGCAACGCCGCTTGCGGCTAAGCCGCCGTCGCTTGCACCGAAGGCCCGCTCCGTCATCTTCCTGTTCATGGCGGGGGGGCCCAGCCACATCGAAACGTTCGACCCCAAGCCGCTGCTCAATCAACTCGACGGCCAGCCGCGGCCAACCGAATTCGGCGAGGCCAAGTATCAGTTCATCGAGAACAACGCCCGGTTGCTCGGCACACGGCGGACGTTCCGGAAGTACGGCAAGAGCGGCATCGAGGTCTCCGATCTGTTCCCACATCTCGCCCAGTGCGTCGACGATCTCGCGGTCATCCGCTCCTGTCACGGCGACATGGTCGTTCACTCCGCCGCTCAGTACGAGCTGTTTTCCGGCCGCATCACGCCCGGTGCGCCCAGCCTGGGTTCGTGGATGCTGTACGGCTTGGGGGCGGAGAGCCAGTCGCTGCCGGCGTACGTGGTGATGCCCGATCCGAAAGGGGCGCTCGAGGCCGGGCAGCCGATGTACATGCACGGCTTCCTGCCCGCGGTCTATCAACCGACGATGTTCCGCCCCGGCGACCGTCCGGTGTTGAATCTGGCGTTGCCGCCGCACGTCGAGCCGAGTCAGCGCCGCCAGACATTGTCGCTGATTCGCGAGCTGAACCGGTCCGACCTCGATCCCGGCGACGAGGAGTTCCAGGCGCGGATCAACGCCTACGATGTCGCCTTCCGGATGCAGACCGAAGCGCCGGACATTCTGGATCTGTCGCGCGAGCCGCAGGAGACGCTCGACCTGTACGGCATCGGTTCCGAGCCGACGCACGATTACGGACGACGCTGCCTGCTGGCGCGGAAGCTCGTCGAGCACGGCGTGCGGTTCACGTGCGTCGTCTCTGGCGGCGGGCCGGGCAATATGCAGTGGGATGCGCACAACGACATCGAAGAGAACCACATCCGCAAGGCCGCCGAGACCGATCGCCCCGTGGCGGGCCTCTTGCGCGACCTGAAGCGTCGCGGGCTGCTCGACAGCACGCTGGTGCTGTGGGGCGGCGAGTTCGGCCGGTCGCCCGAGGCCCAATCGGGCAAGGGGCGCGACCACCACAACCTGGGGTTCAGCATGTGGATGGCCGGCGGCGGCATCCGCGGCGGCCAGGTGGTGGGCGCCACCGACGCGATCGGCCTCAAGGCCATCGAGAAGCCGTACCACTTCCGCGACATCCACACGACGCTCCTGCATCAATTGGGCCTCGATCAGCACCAACTGACCTACCCGCATCTCGGCCGCAACGAACGGTTGACGTTTCTGGAGGGCCGCGTGATCGAGGAGATTGTGTAGGTTCTTGTCGAGCCGGGAGCGTCAGCGACCGGAGTTCTCTCTTCGCTCCGGTCGCTGACGCTCCCGGCTCGCCTGAGACAGCGCGCTCGCGGCCGGATCGGCAGGCTGTGCCGATCCCAGGCCGATCCAGCGAAATTTACGGAAACCGCCGGGTGACGGCCGCCCGACGTTCTTTACACAACTGGCAGGACGGGGACAATCAGCCGTGCGACTGTTTGTCGTCGAGTTCATCGACCCACTCGGACTGTCGGCCCCGTGCGTGGCTCCTGGCTGCATTCGCTGCTCGCTCTGATCCTCGCCAATGCCGCCGTGCTGCTGGTGGCGTCGATGCTGCTCCCTGCGCACGCTTCGGCAATCCTGCAGTGTTATTCCCGGACGTTCGCCAGTTTTGACGGCACGAAGCTGATCCTCTCGCTGTCGATTCTGGCGGCGTGCCTGCTGGTCGAGCTGCGGCTCTTGGGTTGGCAACGGTGCGCACTGCGCCGATTGTTGCGGCCGTCGCGTTCGGCGCTGCACGATTTGATCGTCGGGGCGATCAACCTCTCCGGCTTCAGCATGGTCCTGTTCTTGTTCTTTACGGCGGGCCTCATGCCGGTTGCGGCGGGGGAGTCGCGCCAATGGGTGGCGATGCTGGGGATTCGCCCGTTCGACTCCCCGGTGCTCCAGTTCGCGATGACGTTTCTGGCTCGCGAGTTTCTCGGGTACTGGTTTCATCGCGGCATGCACACGTTTGCGTTTGCGTGGGAAGCTCACAAGTACCACCACGCCGCCACCGAGTTCACCATGCTGACGGCGTCGCGACACCACATCGTCGAGACGGCCATGAGCCACCTGTTCCTGACGCTGCCGCTGGTGTTTCTGGGCATGACGGGCGATGTGTTTGTCGCGCTCACGATCGCGTCGGACGTGCTGGGGCGCTTCAACCATTCCCTGCTCGACTGGAAGTTCGGCTGGTTGGGGAGTTGGCTGCTGGTCTCGCCGGTGACGCATCGCATCCATCATTCCCCGCTGCCCGAACATTGGGACAAGAATTTCAGCAACAACCTGTTGATCTGGGATCGCCTGTTCGGCACATGGTACGCCGGCGACACGGTGAACGCGGACGTCGGCGTGAGCGACAACTACTTCGAGCGCGAAACCGTCGCGGGCGGCTACGTGAACTGCTACCGGCTGGCGGTGAGTCAGTTCCTGAGCTCGCTGCTCACCAACGAGTGGCTGCTGTCCACGCGACGACGGCGACGGATGGCTCCGAGCGAACCGAAACTCGGTCCAGCGGTCATTGAAGACGCTCGCCGTCGCGCTGCATAGACGACGACACGGGTCCACCCTGTTGCGCGGGTTGTCCGGAGAGGGCGAGCCGGGAATCGCGCGCTCGCGGCTGGGTAAGCGGCATTCAGATTCCTGCGTTTGACAGCCCGTCGCCCCCATTGTACTATTGTACTAATACAGAATTTCTACGCCCTGCCAAGGACAGTTGAAGCATGCATTCACCCGCGCGAGCCATGGCTTGGGAATTGTGGGCCAGGAACCGCAGCGGAATCCGCGCGTTCGTGGCGTGTCTGCTCGGGCTGTCCCTGGGAGCCTGCTGGCTTCCGCACGGCGCGGCGCGGGAACCGATCTTTCCCCTCAGCGTGATTCTCTTCGCACTCGCATCGGTGTCTCTGGCCTCGGTCGTCATGCACTGCGAATATCGCGAGGGAACACTCTCGGCCGGCTATCCGTCCCGGATGTTCACGCTGCCGGTTCGCACCAGCGTCCTGGTGGCCTGGCCGATGTTGTACGGAACAGTTGCTCTCACCCTGTTATGGCTCGCCATGGTGCTGCTGGTCTGGAGGCCGGCGGGGATCGAGCCGGCCTGGTGGGTCGTGCCTTTGCTCGCCGTTGCCCTGGCGTGGCTCCAGGCGATTTTCTGGGCGGTCCCAGGGTCGCCGCTGGCGAAAATCCTCGCCGCCTGCGTCATCCTCCCCGCACTCAAAATGACGCTGGAATTCGTGGCGACGTCCGTGGCGTTGTTTGTGGACCCCCAATCTCGGCTCGATCGCGCGGCCTTCCTTGAGAATCGTCACCTGATCATCACGACGTTCTCCCTGGGCTTTCTCCCGCTGGCCTACGCTGTGGCGGTCGGAGGCGTCGCCTGCGACCGCCGGGGAATGCGCCCCGATTGGTCGTGGACCGGACGACTGCTCGAACGCGCTGCCAACTGGCTGCCCCAGCGCCGCAATCCGTTCTCGTCGGCCGTTAGTGCGCAATTCTGGATCGAGTGGCGGTGCAAGGGCTTCGTCCTGCCGCTGTTTCCGGCCTGCTTTCTGGCGTTTATCACATTGGTCGTGGTTCCCTTTGTCAGCCCGCGGCAGTTGCTGCCCCTGCTGCTGGTCCTGGGTGGCGCCGTGCCGGTCGTGGCCTTCTTTGTGGGGTACGGCGTGGGCAAATCCGGCTTCTGGTCTGAAAATCTCAGCCTCTCCACTTGGGAAGCGACCCGCCCGCTCAGCAGCGAGGCCCTGGCCGCCGCCAAGCTCTTCATGGCCTTGATCAGCGCTTTGATGACCTGGCTGTTGCTGCTCTTGGGAATTCCCGTGTGGCTCGTGGTCCTGCAGAAATTCGGGGCCATGACCGAGTTATTGGAGCCGTCCCTCCGCTCTTGGACTCCGCATCAGATCGCGGGACTGGCAGTCCTCGGTTTCTGCAGCCTGCTCACACTGACCTGGGGACAGATGGTGGGCGGCCTCTGCTTGTCGCTCACGGGGCGGACCTGGATCGTCAACGCGGCCATGGCTTTCTACCTGGCACTGTTGAGCGGCTTGGGTCTGGCGGGGCAATGGGTCTGCGCTCACCCACGAGATTTCGAAATCTCATTGACCGCACTGTCCTGGTGCCTGGGTGGGCTTGCGGGGGTCAAACTGTTCGGCTCCGCCTGGGTTCTCTGCGTTGTCTGCCGCCAAAAACTGTTGAGCGGGGTCCACATGGGAGTTTTTCTCGGCATCTGGCTGCTGGGAGCGTGCTGCCTGGTGACGCTCCTCGATGGCCTGCTGCCAGCCGCCGGCCTGCCTTTGCCTGCCGAAGTCGGCGCGAGCGTCAACCACCTGCCCACCTCTCTCGTCGCGCTCGCGACCCTCCTGGCCATGCCGCTGGTGCGACTGATCGCCGCGCCGTTGGCGCTGGCCGCGAATCGCCATCGGTAACAGCCGTGGCCCGCGAGAACGGGGAACGGTCGCGTGCGCTGGTGTGCCACGGCCGTGTCTTCGAGCATCGTGCCACTGCTTCGGAGTCTTCGCAGAAGCAGTGCCGATTTCGACCTCGAAGAACACTGCTTCTCCGAAGACTCCGAAGCAGTGGCACGTCAACGGCCTGACTGCGCCAACTCACCCCCGCTCGAACAACCGCTTGAGCGGTTCGCCGGCGGCGAGCCGATGCGGTTGGCCGGTGCGGTCGCGGATTTCGGTCGCCGGGTCGAGGCCGAAGCGCCAGAAGATGGTGGCGGCCAGATCGCCCGGCGTCACGGGATCGACGTCGGGATAGGCGGCCAGCCGGTCGCTCGCGCCGTAGATGGAACCCCCTTTCACGCCGCCGCCGACCAGCAGGACCGAGTAGCAGTCGGGCCAGTGGTCGCGGCCGGCCTGGGCGTTGATGGTCGGCGTGCGGCCGAATTCCCCCATCGCCACGATCAGCGTCGAATCGAGCAGGCCGCGCGCGTCAAGATCTTCGATCAGCGCCGACAGGCTGCGGTCGGCGATCGGCAGCAGATGCTTGCGGTGCTGGTCGGCACACTGGAAGTGCGCGTCCCAGTTCTGGCCCTGCTGCCGGCAATCGTGGACGTTGACGAACGGCACGCCCGCCTCGACGAGCCGGCGGGCCAGGAGCAGATTCTGTCCGCGCATCTGCCGGGCGTAGGCCATCTCGGCGCCGTTGCCTCCTCCTCCGCCGACTCCGATCGCCATCGGATCGGCATCGAAACCGTAGCGGTCGCGGACGCTCGCCGGCTCCGCGGTGATGTCGACCGCCTTGGCGATCGTGTCCGATTCGAGCAGCCGATACGCCTTGTCGTACAGACCGTTGAGACCGGCGAGGGCGCTGCGGCGGTCGTCCAGTTCGTCGAGCAACAGGCGACGATGATTCAGTCGCCGCTCATCGACGCCGGCGGTTCGGTGCAGCAGTTCCGCGGCATAGCGCCGCTCGTTGAGCTGGACGTCCACCCAGATGGGGTCGTACGCCGCTCCCAGGCAGCAGCCCCCCTGGCAGGGGACTTCGTGGACGTTGCGGAAGGGGAACGGCAGCGCGGCGAACGGCACATCGCATTGGGCCGCAGTCCGCAGATGAGCGACGACGCTGCCGTAGCTGGGGTAGAACTGCGGCGTCGGCTCGAACAATTCGCGGTCGGGACCGGCGAGCGGCCGGCCGGTCAGCGCGTGAATGGACGCCGAGTCGTGCAGCCGGGCCTGGTGCGTGACGCTGCGGACGATGGCCGCCTTGTGCATCCATTTTGCGAGGTGCGGCAGATGCTCGCCGATGAACACGCCGGGGGCCGACGTGGCGATGGGCTGAAACTCCCCGCGGACTTCCTTCGGCGCGAGCGGCTTGGGGTCGAACGTCTCCAACTGGCTGGGACCGCCGTAGTAGAAGACGAGAATGCAGGACCGGATCGGCGAGTCGCCGCGGGGGGACAGCCCCTGCGCGGCCGCGGCCTGCCACAGCCCGCCGAGATGCAACCCCAACCCGGTGCCGCTGAATTGCAGCAACCGTCGACGCGTCAACAGCGATGCGGCATGCATGTCCATCGGCCTCCCATCGGCGGATACGATTGTATCGCCGAACGCCGTCCGGTCCACGAGGAATTGTGAATTCGCGGCTGATCGCGTGCCTACGACGGATCATGGGGGATCAGCGGTCTTGCTCTTTTGTCCCGGCAGGGACTACAGCCATTAGCCGGGGGTTGAGCGCAGCGATACCCCCGGAATCGGACCGGCTAAACACCGACCCTGGAGGGGTCGCAGCAAGTCGCGGCGCTGCGACCCCTCCAGGGTCGGATTCCTTATCCATCGGCAACCGGGGGTGTCGCTGCGCTCAACCCCCGGCTAATGGCTGGGAACCCTCCGGGTTCGCTGCAAACCGCAACCAACGACTGTCTCTCGTCATTCGTCGATCGTCAATCGCGGGCGAACGTCGATTCCTGCGGGGCTTGATAGCGGATCGCCAGATGCGGCGTCTCCAGACGCTTCTGGCCGGTGCCGAGGGAGCGGACGCCGGCTTCGACCAGGCCCGACGTCAGCAGCGTGCGTTCGATCGGACAGGGGGCCTTGCCGGTCAGGAAGGTTTGCTCCGCCTTCGACATCAGCTCGGCCGAGTACGTGACGTTGGGAGTCGGCGGCAGATAGAACAGCGTCGACACCGGATCGGCCGGACTCTTCAGCCGGGCGGCGAACGTGAAGTCCCCGACCAGACCGTTCATGATCAGCATCGTGGCTTTGACGCCGTCGATGTACTCGATGCGGTACGCGATCGGGTCTTTGACCCATTCGCGCATCTGGGCCGGCGTGGGATAACGATGACTGAACGTGTCGGGCTGCGCGAGCGTCTGGCTGCGCGACAGGCAGGCCTCGAACAATTGCGGGGACCAACTGCCGGCGTCCATCGCCTGCCAGACGGCGTCGCCGCGCAAGCCCTGCACGGCGGCCACGCCGGTCTCGCCGCCGCGGCGTCGTTCGGCCATGCACTGAATCACTTCCAGGGCGTGGAAGTCGTAGCTGTCCAGGCCGCCAATCGCCACGCACATCATTTCCTCGACCTCAGCCCCGTACGGCAGATCGATCGCGGGCATCCGCCATGTGACCGGCAACGACGACCCCGCGGCGAAGGCGAACTTCAGCTCGCGCGAAATGTCGACCATTTCCTTCGCCCAGTCCCACTTCCACGACAGGTGCTTGTCGTTGAACACCGGGACGGCGCGGCCATCCTTTCGGAAGACGTCGGTGGTCTGTTTGAAGAACTCGTAGCGCGGGTATTGCGTCTGGCCGTATTCGTTCTTGGGGTAGTCCCCGTGCTCGCCGATGATCAGCACGGCATCGACGGCCAGCTTGTCACCCCCGCAGCGGAGCGCTTCGGCGACGGACTTGTAGATCGGGAAGCCGAACTCGGCCGATCGGCTGCGGCTCAGATCCTTCTCGGGGAACTGATCGACGTACGCGGCGACGACGTCGAAGGGCGGCCGGTGCCAACGGCCCTGACTCGGATAGCCGACGAGGAACCGTTCCCCCATGTGCCAGGCGTGCGACCGATACCGCCACTCCGTCGTGACGATCGCCAGCCGCCGCCGTTTCCCGGTCGGAGGCTGAGCCGACAGCATCAACGGCCCTGCCGCCAAGCCTGCACCGGCGGCGCCCAGAAACGCCCGGCGAGTGAATTGATGCCCGTCATCCATGTCAGCCCTTTCCGTGTCGTTGTTCAGACGGTCGCGAGCGCGCGATCTCAGGCGAGCCGGGAGCGTGAGCGACCGGAGGTTCCCCGATCTCCGGTCGCTCACGCTCCCGGCTCGCCCCTCCGAATCGTCCCGGGAACATTCTGCCAATCGCCGGCTCGCGCGTCACTTCCGCAGCACGATCGAAATCCGCGTCACGTTGTTCGTCTCATCGCTTTCGAGGAGCCGGTTCTCCGGATCGACCTCCACCTCCAGCCAATACTGGCCGTTCGGCACGTCGGTCACGTCGATCCATTGATCGGGCAGCGACTTCTCGTAGACGTCGGCCCACCCCACCGAAACTCCCTGACGGGTCGCATTGCACGTGCGGTATTGGGCGGTTCGCGGGAACCCCGGCAGGCGGCGGTCGTAGACCAGGACGTCGATCAGGCAAAAGCTCACCTTGTCCCCCTCGGCGACAACGTCGCCCACGCCGCCCTCGTCGGTCACGGCCCGCAACCGGTAAACCGCGTAGCCCTCGAAGTGAATGTGATTGTGTTCAGGATGATGCACGAACACGCCGGCGAGCACGTCGGCATACGTTCCGTCGTCGTTGTAGATGCGCTGATAGACGTCCTGCGTGCCGTCCGGATGGGTCTCTCCGCCGACCAACTCCATCGGACCGGCTCCCTGATTGGGAATGGCGGTGGTCAGTCGCAGCAGCACCCGGCCCGGTTGCTCCCTCCGGTCGAGTGTCCAGCCATAGAGTAGATGTCGGGCGCGATCGGCCCACACGATCACGTCCGGCAATAGCGGCGTCGGACCCACGCCGGCGCGAATCGCCGACCAACCCACGGGCAGCCCGAACCCCAACAGCCCGGCGAACAGCAGCCAGGCCCGACCGGTCAGCCAACGAGACAACAGCATCTGCAAATCCTTGCCAGCGATATGACACGTGCGAAAGGGGACCCCGTCACGATAGTATCCGGGTGGGGACATCTCCAGAAAATCTTTCGAGGGGCGAAGATTTCCGCGAGAGAAACAGCCTCGAACGGACTATTTGGAGCGAGAGACGACCGGCCGGCATGGGTGGGCCTGACCACAATTCTTGTGCCCGGGGTGATGAGAGTTTCCGCAGCCCCAAGTGGGCGAGGAGTGACACGATGACGCTGCATCGCTGCGGCCTGTGTTCGATGGTCTGGGCCCTGCTGGCCATCGCACCCTGGTTGCCTGCGGCTGAACCGGTGGCGGTCGAGTCCACAACCGTCCTCCGTCCCGGCGATCCCACCCCCTTCAAGGTGTTTGGCTCCACGCTGAAGCTCTCGGGGGAGGAGTTGTATGTCAGCGCGTTGGGCGACGGGCTGTTTCGCGGCGCGATTTACGTCTTCTCCAGGAACGGCGTCCAATGGACCGAACGTCAGAAACTGACTCCTCCCGTAAACGTCAAGTTCGGTCTGCTGGGCAAGTCCTTCGATCTGTCGGGGAATCTGATGGTCGCGGGCAGTCCGTTCGCCGGCACCGACGGTGTCTCTTCGGGCGCTGCGTTCCTGTACGAACGCAGGAACGGCGTGTGGACGCTGACCGACGAGTTGGTTCCTGATGATCGCGGCCCGTTGAGCATGTTCGGCTGGCGAACGCTGATCGTCGGCGATCAGATCATTGTCACCGCTCCGGGGCATGCCCTCGGCCGCGGCACAGCCTACGTGTTTCAACGGGTTCGCGGGCAATGGAAGCAGGTCGAAAAACTCGCGCCGGGCGGCCTCCGGCCCTTGGCGTCGTTCGGCTCGGAAGTCTCCGGCGCGCAGGGAGCGATGCTGATCACGGCGCTCGGTTATGGCGATGCCAAAGCGAGCGGCGCCGGCACGGTTTACGCCTATGAGTTCGACCGCGGCTGGCATCAACGGCAGATTTTGCAGCGACCGAATCGGCAGGCCGGCGATTTGTTCGGGTTGTCGACGGCCGTCGCCGGCGATTGGGCGATGATCGGCGCGCCGCAGGCCGACGACATCGCCGACAACGGCGGGGCGGTCGACCTGTATCGCCGCGGGCCGTCGGGCTGGACGTTTCATGAGACGATCGCCGACGCCGCCCTGCAGATCGAAGACCGCTTCGGATTTGGACTCGACATGCACGGCACGCGGGCCGTCATCGGGGCGGATTTCACGCCAGCCGACGCCGGGACCGTGGCCGGCCGGGCCGAGGTGTTCGAGTTGCAGGGCGATACGTGGATGCGAATTGTCCAACTCCCCTACCCCGACGGCGGCTCGGACGATTTCTTTGGGTTCTCGGTGGCCATCGAAGACGACCACGTCGTGGTGGGCGCCCGCTTCGAAGACGTGGTTTACGAGCGGATGGGTGCCGCGTACGTGTTCAAGCTGAGCCGCTAACCTCGTCGAGCGCCGGGTTTTCGTGACGAGTCATTTCCCTCCCGCGAAGCGTCGGGCCATTGCCAGGCGCTCGGGCGAGCGGTACACGTCGTATTTGACGCGCTGTTTGTGGCGATTCACAGCCAGTCTGTCCGGCGCTGCCGGGCCTGTGGAATCGCCGGTGCGTTTTTCACTGGGAGAAGACGATGCAAGGCAACGTGCTGGTGGTGCGAAATGTGGCGTGCGCGTTGGTGGCGGCGCTGGGGTTGTATGCGGTCAGACCGGCGGAGGCAGCCGATGCCAAACTGAAGGGCCCAACCGTCATTGAGGGACAGCTCACCTACGCCGCCAATATCAGCGGAGATGGACTAGCAGCCCGTTGAAGTATTCCACAGGGCGGCTGGGGTTGGCGGTCGAGCGGGCTTGACTCGTCGGCTATGATCGGTCGGTGTTCGGGAGC
>JAWXBB010000305.1:0-3680 GCA_034439795.1 Planctomycetaceae bacterium
GAACTGCCCGACGTCCTGTAAGATGCAGGACTCAGAATTCCGGCGGACGCGGCGTCCGTCGTCATGGGTGGATTTCCTTCAGGGCAACGACTGCGACATGGTTCCCCAGTTTCAACTCCCGTTCGAGAAGCCGATCTACGAACTCGAAGACCAGCTCGAAAAGCTGGAATCGCAGCCCAACCCGACCCCCACGACCCTGGACGCCATCCGCAACATGCGGGTCGAAATCCAGCGGATGCAGCGCGAAGTGTTCGAGCATCTCGACGCCTGGGACACGGTGAACGTCGCCCGGCACATCGAACGGCCGCACACCCGCGACTTCATCGAGCTGATGTTCGACGAATTCGTGGAACTGCATGGCGATCGGGCGTTCGGCGACGACCGGGCCATTTTGACCGGCTTCGCCCGCATCGACAGCCAGAAAGTGATGTTCATCGGCCACGAGAAGGGGCGGACGCTCAAGGAGCGGAACGAGCACAATTACGGTTGCGCCCATCCCGAAGGATATCGCAAGGCGCTGCTGAAGATGCAGTTGGCGGCCAAGCACGGCGTTCCCATCGTCTGCCTGATCGACACACCGGGGGCCTATCCGGGCATCGGAGCCGAGGAGCGCGGCCAGGCTTACAGCATCGCCGTCAACCTCCGCGAGATGTCGATCCTGCCGACCCCCATCGTCTGCGTCGTGATCGGTGAAGGGGGGTCCGGCGGGGCGCTGGGCATCGGCATCGGCGACTACGTCGGCATGCTCCAGTTCGGCTACTACTCGGTCATCAGCCCCGAGGGGTGCGCCGGCATCCTCTGGAAGCACGTGAAGTTCAAAGACAAGGCCGCCCGGGCCCTCAAATTCACGGGCAAGGATCTGCTCAACTTCGGCATCATCGACGAGGTGATCCCGGAGCCGCTCGGCGGCGCCCACCGCGACCACCGCCAGATGGCCGCCACCCTCAAGGCGACGATCAGCGGGCAACTCCGTTCGCTGTCGGCCCTCCCGACCGACGAGCTGCTCGAACGCCGCTACCAGAAGTTCCGCCGCATCGGCCAGTTCCTGGAAACGTCGGGCTAGGGCGGCGTCTGAGACACCGCTCCGAACGCTTGTGTGCCACGGCCGTGTCGGCCGTGCCGAGCGCTCGGGAACGCTGCGACCCTCCGCACGGCTGACACAGCCGTGGCACACGAAAGCCATCATCCGCCATCGCGATCCCCCTGTATCCAAGCCGATCTCCAACGTCCGATAATGTCCGTTATGTTGCCTCTGCTGTGCGTTTTCTGCTTGGGAAAACGGGCATCCCGGATGAGACGAACAAGAAGGGACGTTGCCGCGGGGCCACTGCTCCACCCGGCCACGGGTGGCCCCGGTTGGCGCTTCGCCTACCGGGGTGACGAAGTCACAAGAGGCGTGGCGAGAGATTCGGCAACCTCTTGTCGCCTTGCGACCCAGGTAGCCGAAGCGGCAATCTGGGCCACCCGCGGGGTTTGACGAACTGTGAACTCCCAACTGACGGCGGACTACGTGTTGGGTTCACAAGAGGTCCAGCATGAACTGAGAGAGGAGCCTCTTGTGAACCCAGACGTCCAAACGACGTCTGGGCCACCCGCCGAATCGTGGCGGCGTCAGTCGGTAGTGGGTGAGACTGACTCGCCGCGCTGGCGGGGCCGCCAGCAGACAACGATCAAACCGAGGATCATCCCCAACATTCCGCCGGCGTAGCCGAAGTTGTGCATCGTTCCCGCGTGCATGATTGCGATCCGATCGGGACGGATATTGCTGGATGTAAGAGTCGACGCTGCCCAGCCTAGCCCCATCAAGCCGACCACGAAAGCCGTCATCAAGATGACGGTGAAGGCTAGGATAATCCGCGACCGCGCCTCGACGACCCGACGGGTCAATTGACCGGCAATGATCACGGGGAGCCCGGTCACGACCCCAATCCACCACGTTCCGAGGAAACCGACAAACGTCGCTCCGACGCGATTGCGGAGGTCCAGTGGAATGTGAAACCTCGGGAATAATTCTTCCTCAAAGAATCCGGGCGAGATCGTGTACGAGATTTGGTTGTGAGCCGCGCCATACATGCCGGCGACCACACTGGCGACGAGCAACATCCCGATGGACTTTGGCAGCCGTAGCATCGTTGCCCCCCTTCCGATTGTCGAACGCGGGTGGCCCCGGTTGGCGCTTCGCCTACCGGGGTGACGAAGTCACAAGAGGGAAGTCGCGAAGCTTTGACCTCTTGTCGCTTTGCGACCCAGGTAGCCGAAACGGCAACCTGGGCCACCCCCGACGTCTGGGCCACCGCCGAGTTCTCCAAGGTTGGTGGGCACAGCCCACCCTACGAGACTCTCCGCCGATAGAAGTACCGAAGAGTTGCTCGATATTCTCCGAATTGCCGTTCTCCCCTATCACGAAAGCGTTCAATAAGCCCATCTTGTACGAGCTGATCCATGGCTTTGCGTACCGCCGATTCAGAAAGGCCGTACACAGCAGACAGTCGATCCGGAGTTGTCGCAAGATCGAACGATTGGAAGTGCTGTCGAATAGTATCAATGACGCGCATCGCATCTCCTTACCGTGACCAGTCGATGGCCCTGCTGCCACTTCTCAGAATTCCTTCCGGCTGTCCACCAGCAGCGTCACCGGGCCATCGTTGACCAGTTCCACGTCCATGTGTTCCTGGAAGCGCCCTTCTCCCACAGTGATGCCCCGGCCGCAGACTTCGGCGACAAACGAGCGGTACAGCTCGACCGCCCGCTCCGGCCGGGCCGCGGCGATGAAGCTCGGGCGGCGGCCCTTGCGGCAGTCCCCCAGCAGCGTGAACTGGCTAACGACCAGCATCCCGCCGGCGATGTCCGGGAGCGCGAGATTCATTTTGCCGTCGGCGTCGGGAAAGATCCGCAACGCGACCAGCTTCTCGGCGAGATAGACGACGTCGGCCTGCGTGTCCCCCTCCGCGACGCCGAGCAGCACGAGCAACCCGCGGCCGATTGCGCCGGTGATTTCGCCAGCGACGGTCACCTGGGCCCGGGAGACACGTTGAACGACGGCGCGCATGGAGGGATAGTCCGTTGTCAGTAGTCCGTGGTCAGTGGCAAACCGGTTCGCGGCGACACGAGTGTCATCCAACGCACGCTTGGGGTTTCGCGCTCTTCGACGAGAACCATTCCACCGGCAGCAGCGTCGGCTGTCCACACACGAACTGCCGAACCAGCACCGCGGTGACGGGGGAGAGCTGCAACCCCGCGCGGAAGTGGCCCGCGGCGACGATCACGTTCTCCGCGAGCGGCGCGCGGCTGATGATCGGCAGCCCCCCTGCCCGATACGGCCGCAAGCCGGACCAGCATTGTTCCAACCGCGCACCGGCGAGACCCGGCACGAGCTGCGTCGCGAACTCCAGCAGACCGCGGACGCCGTCGGCCGTGTTGGCCTTCACGAAGCCGACGTGCTCTTCGGTCGCGCCGATCAGAATCCGGCCATCAGCGCGCGGCACGAGATAGCGCGCGCCGGATTGAATCACGTAACGAAACGGCACAGGCGTCTGTTCGAGCAGCACGATCTGACCGCGGACCGGTTCGATCGCCACGTCGACGCCGACTTGCCGCGCGAGTTCGCCGGACCAGGCACCCCCCGCGATCACGAACGTCTCGCCGGCAACGGGACCGGCGGGAGTTCGCACGGCGATCAC
>JAWXBB010000306.1:0-21585 GCA_034439795.1 Planctomycetaceae bacterium
CGGATGCGGCATCCCTGCCTCCTCAGCGTTAACTTGCGGAATCGACTCCGCAAACCATCTAATCGATCCTGACAATTAGCGATAGACGGACTACTACGACGCTGATTAACACTGCCGTTGACGGGGTTATGTCGAATCACGGCCCGTTGATGGGCGGGGCTGGACCGCCCGATTGTGATCCGCCACCCGGTTCGCTGCGTTTGTCTCTAAACTGCGAGTTGCCGCCTGGCTCGCGCGACTGGCGCTCCGATTGAACGAGCGGCCGCCGAATTCCCCAGGCTTTGCGTCTCTGACGCCCATTGAGTGCGCGTCATCGAGACGTCATCGGGTGCCACCATGTGGACTGAAGTGTTAGACGAACTGCGCGGCCGCGGGGCCGGCGTGTTGATCGGCATGCTGCTCGGGACCACCTTTACGGCGGTCGTCGCCCTGCGCAAGCGCCGGACCGAGCGGCTGAACATCCTGCACGGCGACGCCCGCGACACCGTCGTCATCGCGCAGCACGTGATCGAATCGGCGGCTGTCGCGGGGCCGGGCACTATGCGCCGCGCGACCCGGCTGCGCATCCGCTCGCTGGGACAAGCGCCGTTGAACCGCGTCATTCCGAACGGTCATCTGGCGGCTGATCTGCTCAAGCGGGCGCACCACGTCTCGCCCCGCAACGCGCTGATCTCGATGGATGGCGCTGAAGGGTCGTATCTGTTGGAATCGCTGACGAACTTCGTCTGCGACCGGGTCGCCAACGCGCCGTTCGATCACGACGCCTACATCATGGCCCCCTGTTGCGAACCGGCCGGCCTGGTGGTTCACCAGCCCGTGACCATTCTGCTGATCCGCGTGAGCGATCTGCGGCTGTTCGAGGGCTGGGAGTCGTGCCGGGACGTCGCCGTGGAGCACGGCGCCGATGGCACGCGCGTGCTGACGCTGATGGAGCTGGCCCAGCGTTTCCGCCAGGAGCAGGAGAAGCTGACGTCCCTGCGGCAAGCCGATCAGCGCACCCGGTACATGGAGACGATGTACGTTCTGGATTTGGCCTTGGACCAGAACGCCACGCCGATTGAGACCAAGCCGGTGCCGTGGGATCGTTTCACGCCGGTGCTTCAGGAGATGAGCCTGGCGTGATTTCGTGGGGAGAACTTGCCGCGTCGGGTTGAATGTTCCACACGGTTGCCAGGTGGATCAAGTACGCCGAAGGCGTTCGATCACACAGCCCAGGGTCGCGAGTCCGCGAGCGCACCCTGGGAAACCCGCGCGCGTGGCGAATCGACCCTGACAGGGTCGCATCATCGGCGGAGTCGAACCGCGATGTAACCCTTTCAGGGTACGGGATTCCTCATTGATCGCCACCCAGGGTGCGCTCGCAGACTCGCGACCCTGGGCTGTGATGTACAACGCCTTCGGCGTAAAGACCATGCGGTTTTGGAACCGCTGCCAGCCCGTGGCACACGAATGCGATGATTTTCACGGCCCGATGTGTGAAGTATAGTGCGCCGGTCAGACGCGCTCGCAACTCGCACGAAAGCTCAGACGATGAGATGGCAATGCTTGGGCCTGCTGGCCGTTGTGAGTTTGTGGTCAGCCGCGACCACGGATGCGTTTCCCGACGACGAACGGCAGCCTGCTGCGGTCGAACTGGAGCGCGGTCTCCTGGGACATTGGCCGCTCGCCGGCGATCCGAAAGACCGATCGGGCCGGGGACACGACGCCATCGTGAAGGGCGACGTCGATCTCAAGGGAATTGGTCCCAACGGCGCTGCCGGGTCTGCGGCTCGGTTCGATGGCCGCGGGGCCTTTCTTGAAATCCCAGCCGCCGATTCGCTGCGCCTGGGCGATCGCGACTTCAGCGTGTCGGTCTGGGTGCAGTCCGACGCAGACACGGGCGATGTGCCGGGGGACATTCTCAGTCAATACGATCCCCAGCGCCGCCGCGGGTTTCATCTGAGTCTGAAGACGCAGTCGGTCACCACCAGCACGTCGAACGATCGGCACCTGCATTTCGGAATCGACAACGATCTGACCGGCGAGTGGGAGGATTGCGGCCGGCCCGGCAAGGCGCTGCTGGCGTTTGCGTTGACGGTGCATGACGGCGACCTGTACGCCGGAACCTGTGAACCGGGGGCCGTCGAATCGGGACGGGTTTACCGTTACGCCGGCGGGCAACAGTGGATCGATTGCGGGGCACCCGACCGCTCGAACAGCGTGACCGCATTGACCGTGCATCGGGGCCAGTTGTATGCCGGGACGGGCAAGTACCGCGTCGCCGGTTCCTCGCTGCCGGAGTCGGAGAACACGCAGTTGGGAGGACGGATCTTCCGATACGCCGGCGGCGAACGCTGGATCGACTGCGGTTCGCTGCCGAGCACCGAGGCCATCGGCGGGCTGGTCGTCTTTCGCGGGCAGTTGTATGCGTCCTCGCTGTATCGTCCCGCCGGATTCTATCGATACGGCGGCGATGCCGGCTGGATCGACTGCGGCACGCCCGACGGCAAGCGGGTCGTCGCGCTGGGGGTCTACAACGGGTTCCTCTATGCCACGAGCTACGACGGCGGCTACGTCTATCGTTACGACGGCGAGAAGTGGACCGACTGCGGCCGGCTGGGCGAGAACACGCAAACCTATTCCTTCGCCGTCTACCAGGGGCGCTGGCATGTGGGGA
The DNA here is from genome assembly GCA_034439795.1 of Planctomycetaceae bacterium. Classification (GTDB taxonomy): domain Bacteria; phylum Planctomycetota; class Planctomycetia; order Planctomycetales; family Planctomycetaceae; genus DSVQ01. Next base: position 2,657 of record JAWXBB010000306.1, read on the forward strand.
CCTGGCCGAGCGGGCGGGTGTATCGTTTCGAGGAGGTCGATCACTGGACCGACGTCGGTCGCCTGGGGGAAGAACTCGAAGTCATGGGGATGCTGGTCCACAACGGCCGGCTGCTGGCGGGAACGCTGCCGCTCGCCGAAGTCTACTCTTACGAAGGGGACGCAGCCTGGCGGCGGTTGACCCGACTCGATCACACGCCGGACGTGAAGTATCGCCGCGCGTGGACGATGGCCGAACACGACGGCCGCGTGTTCTGCAGCACGCTGCCCTCCGGCAAGGTCTTCGCGTTCGAGGCCGGCCGCAACGTCCTGTTCGGACATCCGTTTCCGAAGGGCTGGCAGCACGTCGCCGCCGTGAGAGCGGACGGGCGGCTGTCGCTGTACCTGGACGGCAACCGCGTCGCCCAGTCGCCAGTGATTGAAGACAAGCCGGTGGACATCGACGCTGGCGTGCCGTTGCGGATCGGTTTCGGCGCCAACGATTTCTTCCACGGTTCGCTCGCCGGAGTGCGCTTGTATGGCCGGGCGCTTCACGCCGGCGAGATTCGGAAACTGGCGCAGACGCCGGGGCCGTGAAGGCGAACGCCCCGCCTGATCCTACCCGCGAGCGGCCCGGTCGAGCGATGGCCGCCCGAAGGCCACCCACTCCGCGAGCGGATGCTTCCGGCCTTGCAAATGCTCACGCAACACGGCTGCCGCCAGGACGCTGAACGTGATGCCATTGCCGCCGTAGCACATGGCGAACAGCAAGCCGGGGCATTGTGGGTGCGGGCCGATGAACGGCAGCCCGTCCTTCGTCTCGGCAAACGTGCCGGCCCAGGCGTAGTCGACGGCGAAGTCGATGCGGGGAAACATCGCGCGGACTCGCGCCTCAAGCCGGGCGATTCTCGACGGCAGCAGCCGGTCGCGAACCCGCGCGTTGCGGAACCAGGTGTCTTCGCCGCCGGCCAGCAATCGGCCGTCCGGAGTGGTCCGCAAGTACAAATAGGGACGGGCCGTTTCCCAGATCAGGCAGCGTTCGTGCCAGCCGGGAAACTCCGACTGCGAATCGCTGACGAACGCAAACGTGCTATGCAGCGACGCGACCGGTTGCGGCAGAAACGACTCGCTCTCATAGCCCGCGGCGATGATCGCCCACTGGGCGGTCACTTCCCCGCGCTCGGTTCTGAACCGGACGCCGGAACCATTGGCTTCGTGGTCGCGGACAGGCGTGCGATCGAAGACCCGTCCGCCGCCGGCGGTCACTCGCGTGAGCAGGGCATGCGTCAGTCGGTAGGGATCGACTTGACCCCCACCCTGGGAAAACAGTGCGCCGGGAGCGCTGAAGTCGAATGCGGAACGAATCGCCGATTCACCCCAGAACTCAACCGGCAAGCCATCGACCTGCCGGGCGTGACATTCCTTTTGGAGGTCTTCCAGGTCGTCGGGCGATGACGCCAGATAAAGGCTGGGACGGGCTTGAAATCCCCCGCTGTCGGGAAGCTCGCTGCATAATTTCTGCAAATGGTCGATGGATTGCAGGCCCGACCAATACAGGGCCTTCGCAGCTTCCGGACCGCACCACTCCTGCAATTCCCGCAGTGAGGAGTCCATCTCGTATTGCAGCAGGGCGGTGCTGGCGGACGTGCTGCCGCCGGCAACATCGCGGCGGTCGAGAACGACGACTTGAAATCCGGCGCGAGTCAGTTCGTCGGCAATCAATGCCCCGGTGATGCCCGCGCCGACAATCAGCACATCCGCGGCAATGCGACTCTGCAACCGGGGGTAACTGCGGATCAGCCCGTTTCGGACCGACCAGAAGGGCCGCCCGGATTCCAGGTCCATGCCTGCGTCCTCACCATCCGAAGGCTATTGCCCGCCATCCCGTTTATGGAGGTGCTTCCCCTGGCGTTGCATCAGCGCCCGTTCGGCGATCTCGTTGGGCTGTTTCCGATCTGCAGCCGCCGCCTGCTTGGCCTGTTCTGAAGCCGCTTGCTGTTGTTGTTCTTTGCGTTTCGACGCGTCGCTTTCACGATGTTTGTCGGCAGACATTTCAAGCTCCTGAATGTGGTCGTTGCGGGTGGGTTACACGCGATCCTGCAATTCGGCGACGCCCGCGTGCTGGGCGCAGTGCGCACAGCAGTAGATGGCCCCGTCGGCCTCCATGCCGTGACCGATCACCCGGCACCCGCAATGGGCGCACGCCGGGGCCAGTTCCTGAATCGCACACTCGAAGCAGTCGAACGTGTATTCCCGATCGGCCATGACCACGGTGAAGGCCTTGTCGTAATCGTTTCCGCATTGATCGCAGACGGCCATGATGCTCCTTTCAGCAACCAGACCTCGAATCACAACATGCTGGGCGTCGGATTGTGAACCACGGACGCGGGGTCATGGTCCGTCAAGGGAGTCGCGGAGGACTCCCAGCGCTGTGCCGTTGCCAAGGCGCTGCCCTGCTCGAATTTGGCGGTCCCATCGGCGTTCGTCCGCAACATGCACCAACTGACGTAAGCCCGGAGTTGCGCGTCGGAATCAAACGTCGCCACGAGCGGGCTGCTCCCCGCTTTGATGCCATACAGATAGACCATGTCCGCGCGCCTCAGTGGGGAACCGGCCCGGCTGGCTCGTCGTCGCGGGTGCGCAACTCGTGACGCGCGGCTTGAGCCAGTAGTTCATAGCTCTGGCGGATCGACGGTAGCAACGCGTGCCCTGAATCGGGAACACCATCACTCGCTAACTCCACAGCGTCCGTGTGTGGCAGCTTTGGAGAAACGCGCGAACCTCGCCCTTCCGAACCCACCCAGCAGGGGCATTGGCCCTTCCGGCGAGCGTCGTGCCTGTTCAGCAGACCGTTCGTTTGTGGAGGACCAATGCCGAATGCTGATCTGGGTGCTCCATCGAATCAATCAATCGCGCGCCGCACGGCCCGCGTCGTCCGGCGGACGGCGCGCGCTTCGGCCGGCCGCACCGGACCGTAATAGGCCGTGACCTTCGGAACGTAGGCGTTCCACTGCGAGTAGGTCAGCGTCGGGTAGGCCTGCCGCGTGATCGTCGGCGCCTTCACGAATTGCTCGCGCTGCATGCCCAGAATGACGTATTGATCGTCGGCGTTCTGTCCCTGGTACAGCGTCAGGGCTTTCCACGGGAGCGGGTAGAGCTCCTCGCTCTCCTTCTCGGCGGAGACCAGCACGAACTCGATCTGACCGGACGTCTTGTTGAGCAGCAGATCATCGATCAGGCCGTACGATTCTCCGGCCTCGTTCACGACTTCCAGCCCCAGCAGTTCCTTCACGCGGGTGACGCGACCATCCTTTTCCGCAGTCGCCGCGTTCGCGGACGTATCCGGCTTGCGAACGACCTCCTGGGCATTGATTTGTCCGGCAGCTGCGATCAACAGCGCTGCCGACAGCGAGAACAGTTTTCCATGACTCATCGGGGCGATCCTCTCGTGTGAACTGATGAAGCGAGTGGCGACAGCCTCCAGGACATCGCCGTCAGGTGCGCATGCCGCAAACATCATGCCGAATGCTTTGGCGATCGCTCTGTGGCGTTGGGCAGGAGACAAGGCCGCGCGCGCTCAAATCGCGATCGCCAAAACCCATGAATCAGCAGATGTCAGGAATGATGCACGCCAGAGATCATCATGGCAGGGGACTTCGCCCTTCCAGACGCGTATGGCCCGCCCCAAGCGCAGCGGACGCCAGCTCAAAAAGATTCGAAATGACTGAGAGCCACCGACCGTTGGCTGGATTCTCAGCCATCAGGTCGCGCGCTCGGCCACCAGCGGCGACGATCAACGGCAGCCGCGAATTCTCGGCCGGTCCGCGGCACAGGCGGTCTGAAAACGCAGACGTGGCAGGTGGCCGTCGGCAACGGCCGCAGTCACGGCGATCACTCGTCCACGCTCGATCACGGCCGATGGCGAACTCGTCGCACAGACGCCCGCCATCACGTTCGGGGCTTCCTGATGGGAACTTTCGTGGATTCCTTTCGGACTTCATTCTTCCAGGGCAATCCCCTGAGCCGCGCGACGTCGCGCTCCAGCCGGACGATTTCGTCGGTGAACGTTCGGTTCTGCGACCACATCCGCTCGACTTCCGCAATCAACCTGGGAATGTCAGCGGCGTCGCCGCGCTGACGAATGTCGGCCAGCTCGCGATCGGTCATTTCGAGCATCCGGTCCTGAGTCGTCCGGCATCGCGGTCCAGAGCATCCGGCAGAGAATGGGACCACGATGACTTCCGAAAGCGCCGAGGGAAACTTTACCCCTGAGCGGTCGGGAGTCGCATCACGGATACCTGCATTTTACGGGCCGTTAGCGGACACGAACCAGTGCGGTTCTCAAAGAAGAGGAAATGCGGCCGCTCCGTCGCCGATGGTTCGAGGCGCGGATGCGGTCCTGCCTGCGACTGACTGTGGTCGGGTCGGTGGAATCAACCGGTGCCTGTGCCGCCTAGAAGCAGCTTTCATTGGGGTTGGTGCTGAGCATTGGTGTGAGATCAATTACGCCGAAGGCGTTCAATCACAAAGCCCAGGGTCGCGAGTCTGCGAGCGCACCCTGGGAAAGTGGCGTCCGAACAAATCGACCCTGAAGGGGTCGCATCAGCGGCGGTGCCAAGCCCTTATGAAACCCTTTCAGGGTATGGGATTTGTCATCGACTGCCACCCAGGGTGCGCTCGCTGACTCGCGACCCTGGGCTGTGAGGTACAACGCCTTCGGCGTACAGACCATGTGGTGTTGAAACGCGGCTTACGCGCCGTACTTGTCGAACCGGCCGGCGTGGGCCATGGCGAGCATCATCAGATACTTCGCCTCGAACTGACCCAGCCCGCCGCGCAGGCAGGCCGCTTCGCCGAACTCCGTGCTGCCGTCGAACCGGCAGGTGTCGGCGGCGAGCAGCGTCGGCACCGGGTGCCAACTGTGCGACTTCAGCTTGCTCGGCGTGCTGTGGTCGCCGGTCACGATGATGACTTCGGGCTTGAGCGCCGCGATCCGCGGGATGCACGTGTCGAGTTCTTCCGTCCGCTGCACTTTCGCCGCGAAGTCGCCGTCCTCGCCGGTGGAGTCGGTGTACTTGAAGTGGATGAAGAAGAAGTCGTAATCGTTCCAGGCGGCTTCGAGACGGGCCATCTGATCCGACAGCGTCTGGCCGGCGTCGAGAACATCCATGCTCACCAGCCGGGCGAGGCCGCGGTACATCGGGTAGACGGCGATCGCCCCGGCCCGCAGTCCGTAGACGTCCTGGAACGTGGGAATTGTCGGCCGTTTGTCGATGCCGCGCAAAGTGAGGAAGTTCGCCGGCGCGTCGCCCTTCAGAATCTCGCGCGCCTGCCGCAGGAACTCGTTGGCGATCTCGGCGGTCTTCATCGAGCAGTCGGTCCGCGCGACCGCCGTATGCGGCGGGACGCCGGTCGCCTGCGGATCGGTGTCTTCGACGTTGCCGCCGAGGCCGTCGCCGCGGAAGACGATGACCAGGCGATACTCCTTCACCGGTTTGACGAAGATTTCCACGCCAGGAATGGTGATCTTCGCCAGCTTCTCGCAGAGCTTCGTGCCGATGTCGCTGCCGATGCGGCCGGCCCGGCGGTCGGTGATCTTCCCCGCCGCATCGATGGTGCAGAAGTTGCCACGGATGGCGACGTCGTTCGGCCCCAACGCGAAGTCGATGCCGAGGGCCTCCAGCACGCCGCGGCCGATCTTGAATTGCAGCGGATCGTAGCCGAACAGCCCCAGATGCCCCGGCCCGCTGCCGGGGGCGATGCCGGGCAGCACCGGCAGGCTCAGCCCCAGCACGCCGCGCTTTGCGAGCGCATCGAGATTCGGCGTCTTCGAGGTTTCGAGTTCCGTCTTGCCGCCGGGTTCGAGCGGCAGCCCGCCCAACCCGTCGCTGACGAGCAGCACGATCTTCGAGCCATTGTCTTTGCGCAGATCGCGAACGAGGGCATGCGTATCGGTCATGGGATCTCAGGCAACCAGAGGAAACGCAGCCGCCACACATCGGCGGCTGTCGGGAGACAGTCCGGCTCGTATTGTCGGGACACGCGGCAGGACGTGCAAGGATGTGCAGAGTGGCTCAGCGGTTTCCGTAGGGTGCAGTCGAGGCTTCGAGGCTCACCTTGTTGGAGTCCAGCCTTTAGGCTGCTCTTCGGACGTTGCGTGACCATCGAAGACAGCCTAAAGGCTGGACTCCAACGAAGAGGGTGAGCCTCGAAGACTCGACTGCACCCTACAAATCGCCCACCGGCGGCATCACGAAGATCTCGCCGTAGGCGTCCGGTTGCTCGGCCCGGAAGGCGTGGTGTCGCAGCAGTTCCAGAATCGCCAGAAAGATTCCGATGATCCGGCTGCGGCGGTTGGTCCCATGGAAGAACTGGCTGAACGGCACGCGGCCGGCGTGGCGCACGGCATCGGCGATCTGTGCGACGTAAACGTGAATCGGCGTGTCGTCATTGCGCACGGCCGAGGTCTGTTCGGCGACCCGCTTGTGCAGCACTCGCGACAAGGCGCTGACCAGATCCCACAGCTCGACTTCACGAATGGGATCGGCGGTATGATCGCGGCCGACGGTCGGGCGGTCGTCGCTCAGGCGGGGATAGCGCTGCTGCCACTCGGTGGCCCGCACGTCGAGGGCGGTGGCCGCCTCTTTGTAACGCTTGTAGGCCAGCAACCGGGTGATGAGTCCCCCCTTGGGGTCGTCATCGAGCGCGGAAGGCTCGGCCGTCTCCTCTTCCGGCTGCGGCAGAACCTGCCGACTCTTGATCTCGACCAGCGTGCTGGCCAGAACGACGAAATCACCGATGAGATCGAGATCCAGAAACTGGAGAATCTCCAGGAATGAGAGGAACTGGGTTGTGATCTTGGCGAGCGAGATCTGTGTGACATCCAGCTCGCTGCGGCGGACGAGGTAGAGCAGCAAATCCAGGGGGCCTGCGAAGCCGTCCAGATCGACTCGATATCCCGCCGGTAACGCCGCCGTCGCCATCTCCACACGTCCCCCTGACGAGTTTATCGAGTCGCGGACCGGACTCGCGACAGTGATTGTTCAACCTCAGCGTGTGGCGTGGCGACAAACGGCCAAGTCCGTTGACTGGCAAGCGATTGCGGCGTTTGGTATGACGGTGCCGTCGGCGACCGCAACTTTGTCGGGATGACTGTCGATGGATGCCTTGCTGCCCAGCCTCGTGGCCCTGTTCGTGGCCCTGTGGAACGTCTTGTTGGCGATCCTGGCGATCGTCACCCCCTGGACGCCGCTGATGGCCTGGCTGGCGTATTGGCTCTTCGCCGCCGACTGGTCGAAGCTGTGGCCGGTGATCGTCCGCGGCGGCTGGATCGCCATCGTGCTGATCGGCCTGATGATGACCCTGATCTGGGGTGTGGTCGCTCCGCCAACCGGCGACTCGCACATGATTCTGGGGCTGACGCTCGGCAACTTCGCCGGCAAGTTCGTCTACGTCACCGCACTGCTGGTGATGATGCTGGTCTGCGGCTCCGTCCAGCTTTCCGGCGCCTGCGGCAAATGGGCCTCGTTCCCCGAACCGGAACCGCAAGACGACGGCCATCACGGGCACGATGCGCACGGACACGACGATCATCACCGCGTCGCCGCGCATGCGCACTGATCGGAACTGCGAATCAACCACAACAAAGTGACCCGGACGCTTGGAGCGTCCGGGTCACTGGCGTATTGCAAATCCTCAAGCACAGAACGTGACAGCCGCTTAATCCATCGGTGTAGAACGTCTGATCGCGGGACGTGTCGGTGCATTCGCAGGTGTGGGCAGGATGAGTCGGACTTCGACACTGGCGATGTCGGCAACCGCGCTGTGCTGGAGTATGGCGGCCTGGCCCGCCTTCGCGCAATCGGAGGCGGAAGACTTCGAGAAGCACGTCCGGCCCGTGCTGGTCGAGCACTGCACGGCTTGTCACGGACCAAAGAAGCAAGAAGCGGGGCTGCGGCTGGATTCCGCCGACAGTCTCCGACGCGGCAGCGACAGCGGGGCGGTGGTGACGCCGGGCAAGCCCGACGACAGCCCGCTGATCGTGGCGATCCGCTATGCCGGCGACACCAAGATGCCGCCGAAGCGGAAACTGCCGGACGGCGCCATCGCGGCGCTGACGGACTGGGTGCGACGCGGGGCGGCATGGCCGGTCGAGACAACGACTCCGCATTCATTGACGCCGCGCGAAGTGGCGAAGACGCACTGGGCGTTTCAGCCGGTTCGTCTCCCGACGTTGCCGGAGGTGCAAGATGCCGCGTGGCCGACGTCGCCGCTCGATGCCTTCATCCTCTCGAAGTTGGAACAGTCGGGACTCACACCCAGCCCGCGTGCGGACCGGCGGACGCTGATCCGGCGGGTGACGTTCGATCTGCACGGGTTGCCGCCGACGCCTGCCGAGGTCGCGGATTTCGAGGCCGATGCGTCGCCGGAGGCGTTCGCCAAAGTCGTCAACCGGCTGCTGGATTCGCCGCAGCACGGCGAGCGCTGGGGGCGGCACTGGCTGGATGTGGCCCGGTACGCGGACACCAAAGGTTACGTGCGGTTGAAGGACAACCCGAACTACCCCACCGCCTGGACGTATCGCGACTACGTCATCCGGGCCTTCAACGAAGATCTGCCGTACGATCAGTTCGTCGTGCAACAGCTCGCAGCGGATCGGCTCGACCTGGGGGACGATCCGCGTCCGCTGGCGGCGCTGGGGTTTCTGACGCTGGGGCAACGGTTCATCAACAGTCAGCACGACATCATCGACGACCGGATCGATGTGGTCACGCGCGGCCTGCTGGGGCTGACGGCGAGCTGCGCCCGCTGCCACGATCACAAATTCGATCCGGTGCCGCAACGGGACTATTACTCCCTGCACGGCGTGTTTGCCAGCTCGCTCGAACCGCGCGTGCCGCCGCTGTTGTTGCGACCGGGAGAAGAGCCGCGGTACAAACCGTATCTGAAAGAACTGCGCGACCGGGCGGAGAAGTTGAATGCGTTCCTGATCGATCAACAACGGCAACTGGAAGATTCGTTCCGAGCAAGGGCCGCGGAATATTTGTTGACGGCGCAGCGTGAAGCGGTGCAGGCGAACTACCTGGCGACGATGTTTCTGGTGGACGCCAGCCAAGATCTGAACCCGGTGGCGATCCAGCGCTGGGGCCGGTTGCTGGAACGAACGCGCAAGACGCACGATCCGGTGTTCGCGCCCTGGCACGCGCTGGCGCATCTGCCGGAAGACGGCTTTGCCACGCAGGCGGCATCGCTCATCAAATCATGGCGCGAGATGCCGGTTGCCGCCGAGCCGTTCAATGCACTCATCGTGGACGCACTCACCCTTCGACCACCACGGAGTTTGCCCGAGGTCGCAGCGGAGTACAGCTGTTTGCTCACCGACGCCGATGCGAAACGGAACGACCCCGCGTGGGAGGAACTGCGGCAGGTTCTGGAGGGACCGGACTCGCCGCTGCGTGCGCCGCTGGACGATCTGGAAGAGTTTCTGTTCGTCGACGCGACGCTGCAAAACAAGCTGCACGATCAGCAGCGGCTGGTGGACGACTGGATTGCGTCCGCGGGCGCGGCTCCGCACGCGCCGGCCGTCCAGGACGCGGCCGTGCCGGTGACTCCGCGCGTCTTTCTGCGCGGGAATTCGAGCAACCCCGGCGAAGCTGTGCCCCGGCAGTTTCTGGAGGTGCTCAGTCAGGCGGACCGACAACCGTTCCGCAGCGGTAGCGGTCGGCTCGAGCTGGCACGGGCGATTGCCGATCCGCGGAATCCGCTCACGGCGCGGGTGCTTGTCAATCGAGTCTGGATGCACCATTTCGGGTCCGGGTTGGTGCGGACGCCGAGCGACTTCGGCCTGCGAGGCGAGCCACCCACGCATCCGGAATTGCTGGATGATCTGGCGTGCCGTTTCGTGGCCGACGGGTGGTCGATCAAGTCGCTGCACCGGCAGATCGTGTTGTCATCGACCTATCAGCAACGGAGCGAGGACCGGCCGGACGGCGTGCAGCGCGATCCTGAGAACCGACTGCTGTGGCGGATGAATCGGCGACGGCTGGACTGGGAGGCCCTGCGCGACACGCTGCTGATGACGGCTGGAAGCCTGGACCCGACGCCGGGCGGGCCATCGGTCTCGTTGACGACGCAGCCGTTCTCGACGCGGCGAACGGTGTACGGTTTCGTCGATCGACAGAATCTGCCGGGCGAATTCCGGACGTTCGATTTCGCGCCGCCCGACGCCAGCAGCCCGCAACGGCATCAGACGACGGTGCCCCAGCAGGCGCTCTATTTTCTCAACAGCCCGTTCCTGAAGGAGCAGGCCCGGCGGCTGGCCCGGCGGAGCGATCTGCCGGCACGAGACGCTGCCGCCGCGCGAATTGCCGCGCTGCACCAATTGCTGTACGGTCGGGAGGCAGAGCCGGACGAGATCGCGGCCGGCGTGCGGTATGTGTCCGTTTCACCTCCGTCGGACAACTCCGGCAACTGGTTCGACCCGTGGGAGGAATACGCTCAGGTGCTGTTGCTGGCGAACGAGTTTTCGTTTGTGGATTGATGTTTTCTGTAGGGTGCAGTCGAGTCTTCGAGGCTCACCCCGTTGGAGTCCAGCCTTTAGGCTGTGCCTTTCTCTTCACTTTGCTCAGAAAGGCGAAGAGCAGCCTAAAGGCTGGACTCCAACGAAGCGGGTGAGCCTCGAAGACTCGACTGCACCCTACAAAGGCAAGGAAAGAGACGCGCGATGAACGGACTGCCGACGCGGCGGGAGATGCTGGCGCGATCCGGGGTCGGACTGGGCCTCGCGGGGCTGGCCGATCTGCTGACGGATCGGCGGGCGGCAGGGAGCGAAACGCATCCGCTGGCGGCGCGGCCGCCGCAGGCTCGCGCGACGGCGAAGCGGGTGATTCACCTCTTCATGAATGGCGGGCCGTCGCACGTCGACACGTTCGATCCAAAACCACTGCTCGACAAATACCACGGTCAGCCGTTGCCGACGACGCAGCGAACCGAGCGCAAGACCGGGGCGGCGTTCCGGTCGCCGTTCCGCTTCGATCGGCACGGTGCGAGCGGCATCGAAGTGAGCGAACTGTTTCCACACGTGGCGGGCTGCATCGACGACATCTGCGTCGTCCGGTCGATGTACGCCGACGTGCCGAATCACGAACCGTCGTTTCTGCTGATGAACTGCGGCGACGGCCGGCAGCCGCGGCCGAGTCTGGGTTCGTGGGTCACGTACGGACTGGGGACGGAGAACCAGAATCTGCCGGGGTTCATCGCCATGTGTCCGGGCGGCTACCCGACGGTGGCCGGGCAGAATTGGCGGGCGGCGTTTCTGCCCGGCGCGTATCAGGGCACCTACATCGACACGCAGCACACCGCGCCGGAAAAGTTGATCGAACACATCCGCAACGATTTTGTGGCTCCGGGACGACAAGGTCGCCAGCTCGAACTGTTGCGGGAGATCAATCAGCGGCACCTGGACCAACGGGCCGGCGACGCCCAGCTCGAAGCGCGGATTCAATCGTTTGAGTTGGCCTGGCGGATGCAAAGTGAAGCGACCGATGCGTTCGACATCAGCCGCGAGCCGGAATCGATGCGGACGATGTACGGCGAGACCACGTACGGCCGCCAGTTGCTGATCGCCCGTCGGTTGCTGGAGCGGGGCGTGCGATTTCTGCAGGTGTGGCAGCGGGCGGGTCAGCCGTGGGACGCCCACGACCAGCTCGAAACGAACCATCGCGGCCTGGCGGCGGAATGCGACCAACCGATCGGCGCGTTGCTGCGCGATCTCAAGCAGCGCGGGATGCTCGACAGCACGCTGGTGATCTGGGGGGGCGAGTTCGGCCGGACACCGACGGTGGAACTGCCGACGCCGGGAGTGTCGACGACCTCCACCGGCCGCGACCACAATCATTACGGGTTCTCGATGTGGCTGGCCGGCGGGGGCGTGAAGGGGGGGTACGTCCACGGGGCCACCGACGAATTCGGCTGGAACGCCGTCGAGAACCGCGTCCACGTTCACGACCTTCACGCGACCATTCTGCGGCTGCTGGGGTTCGATCACGAACGGCTGACGTACCGCTACGCCGGCCGGGATTTCCGGTTGACCGACGTGCATGGCCACGTGGTTGAGGAACTGCTGGCCTGACAATTTCAGAGAACGCTGCTCCATGAAGAATGATGTTCGACACAGCCGTGGTGACGCCGTGCAGGTCGGTCGCGGAGCCTTCACCTATGAGGCCCGCGCCGATTGGGAACGTCGGCCGGCCGGTTACACGTGGCTGGAGGCCACCGCCGTCGCGGTCGATGCGGAAGATCGCGTGTACGTGTTCAACCGCGGCGAGCAGCCGGTGATGGTGTTCGGACGGGACGGCGAATACCTGCACTCGTGGGGCGCCGGCCTGTTCGCCCGGCCGCACGGGATCGCGATCGGGCCGGACGGTGCGGTGTACTGCACCGACGACCTCGATCACACCATCAAAAAGTTTTCGCCCCGGGGAGAACTGTTGCAGGTGCTGGGAACGAGCGGACGGCCGTCGGACACCGGGGCGACCAGCATCGACTACCGCACGATTCAGCACGCGGGGCCGCCGTTCTATTTTCCGACCAACGTCGCGTTCGGGCCGGCCGGCGAACTGTACGTGTCGGACGGCTACGGCAACGCCCGCATCCACAAGTTCACGTCCGCCGGGCAACTGGTCTGTTCGTGGGGCGAGCCGGGCGACCAGCCGGGGCAATTCCACGTGCCGCACGGCATCGCCGTCGATCGCCACGGGACGGTGTGGGTCGCGGACCGGGAGAACAGCCGGATTCAGTCGTTTTCGTCGGACGGCGAATTCCGTGGCGAATGGACCGACATCGCCCGGCCGTGCCAGGTGGCCTTCGACCCCGACGGCAACCTGTTCGTCGCGGAGTTGGGTTACCGAGCCGGAATGTGGCCCGGCACGACCGCGCCGACGCCCGACGCCACCGGCGGGCGCGTCAGCGTGTTCGATCCTCACGGCTCGCTCCTGACCCGCTGGGGAGGCGGAGACGACCCGACAGCACCCGGCGACTTCTTCGCGCCGCACGACATCTGTCTCGACTCCCGCGGCGACGTGTATGTCGCGGAGGTCGTGATGTCCGCCGGAGGGAATCGCGGGCTGGTGTCCCCGACGTGTCATTCGTTGCAGAAATTCGTCCGCATCCTCTGAGGAACCACAGCGATGAAAGCCTGGCGATTCTATGGCTTCGGCGACCTGCGGCTGGATGAGATCCCCGTCCCGGAGGTCCGTCCCGGCTGGGTGCTCGTCGAGCCACTCTGCGTGCAGCCGAGCGTGACCGAAGCCCAACTGGCGCTCGGCATTCCCACGCTGGCCTACGACCGGGTCAAGCGGCGGCTGGAGACCGAAGCGCCGATTCAACTCTTCGGCCACGAGTTCTGCGCGAAGATCGTCGAAGTCGGGCCGGGCGTGACGCGCTTTCACGTCGGCGACCGGGTCGCCGCGCGGGCCAAGCTGCCGTGCGGCGATTGTCCGCTGTGCCACTCAGAACGGAGCGCGTTATGCCGGCGGGGGCCGGTGATCGGCTTCGATCAGCCCGGCTGCTTCAGCGAACTGGCCTTGCTGCCGGAGATCGCGCTGGTGCGGGTGGACGACCGTATTTCAGACAGCGAGGCGGCCTGCCTGCAATCGCTCAGCGATAGCGTGGCCTCCGTGGAGACCGCCGGGATTCAGATGGGGGACAGCGTGGCGATCTACGGCCAGGGAAGCATGGGGCTGGAGTGCCTGCAGATCGCGCGGATCTCCGGAGCCGGGCTGATCGTCAGCGTGGACGTGCGCGACGAGTCGTGCCGGATGTCGCTGGAGCTGGGGGCCGATCACGCGCTGAATGCCCGCACGTGCGATCCGGTGGAATCGATTCGCGAATTGACCGGAGGCAACGGAGCCGACGTCGTCTTCGAATGCGCCGGCGGCAGCCCGAAGCAGGGGCTGGCGGGCACGCAGACGCTGCGGCAGGCGATCGACTCGGCCCGTTCGGGGGGCAAGGTGATCGGCGTCTCGTGGTTCGGCGGACCGCTGGAATTGAATGTGGACCTGCTGCGCGAACGGAGCCTGCGATACCTGTTCCCGGACATCAGCACGCAGGCGCACCTCGAACACACGGTCCGACTGGTGGCGTCGGGGCGCGTGCGGCTCAAACCGACCATCACGCACGTGCTGCAAGGACTTGCCTCCGTTCCGCAGGCGTTCGAGATCACCGCGAACAAAGGCGTCCACCGGGCAATCAACCCGGCCCAGGTGATGCTCCGTGGTTGACGGAGTCGTTCACAGTGTCTTACGCCGAGAGAAGATTTTATCCACAGATTTCGCCGATTACGCAGATTCAAGATAGACGCAATGATCGGGATACCGTTCTTTCATTGCTTTCATCTGTCACTCTTTCAATCTGCGTAATCGGCGAAATCTGTGGATCAATGCCTTTCAAAATCTTTGACGGGGGTTGTTTGGCACCCAGAGTCGTTCACGTCAGGATGTCCCGAACGACATGCCCATGCACGTCGGTCAGGCGGAAGTCGCGGCCGGCGAAGCGGAATGTCAGGCGTTCGTGATCGAGGCCCAGCAGGTGCAGAATCGTGGCGTGCAGGTCGTGCATCGTCGTGACGCGGTCGACCGCCTGCATGCCGAGCTCGTCGGTCGCGCCGTAGATCGTGCCGCCGCGGACGCCGCCGCCGGCCAGCCAGACGGTGAACCCTTCGGGATGATGATCGCGGCCATCGCGGCCCGCCGAGTGCGGCGTGCGGCCGAACTCGCCCGCCCAGACGATCAGCGTTTCATCGAACAGACCGCGGGCTTTGAGATCGGCGATCAACGCGGCGATGGCCTGGTCGGTATCTAGCGCATTTTTCTGGTGCCCGTTTTTCAGATCGCCGTGCTGGTCCCAGGTGCCGTTGGACGCGCCGGGCGGACAGGTGATCTCGACGAAGCGGACGCCGGATTCCACGAGCCGGCGGGCGCGCAGGCACTGGATGCCGTACAGCCGCTGCGACGGGACTTTGGAGTCGATGCCGTACAACTGCTGTGTGGCTTCCGTTTCGCGACTGAGATCGAGCACGTCCGGGACCAGCGACTGCATCCGATAGGCCATCTCGTAATTGCGGATCGCGGACTCGACGGCGTCGTTTCCCGCCAGCGATCGGGAAAACGCGGCGTCTTCGCGTTGCAGCAACGCCAGCTTCGTCTGCTGAATCCGGGCGACGGCGTCGGCGGGCTGGAGGTTGTCGATCAGCCGGCCGTCGGCTTGAAACAGCGTGGCCTGGTGGCTGGCGGGCAGAAACCCGTTTGAGAAGTTTTCGAGACCGCCGCAGGGGACGACGCCGAAACTGAGAACCACGAAGCCGGGCAGATTGCGGTTCTCGCTGCCCAGGCCGTAATTGACCCACGAGCCGAGGCTCGGTCGGCCCGCGTTATTCGAGCCGGTGTGCAGAAACAGCACGCCGGTTGAGTGAATGGGCAGATCGGCCTTCATCGAGCGGATGACGGCGAGGTCGTCGACGTGGCGGGCGATGTGCGGGAACAGGCTGCTTACCGGCATGCCGCATTCGCCGTGCTGCTGAAACGGCCACGGACTCTTCAGCCACAGGCGATTGCCGTTGGCCGTCGGGTTCTTCGATTCGGTGAACGGCTGGCCGTCGAGCGCGTCGAGCTTAGGCTTGGGATCGAAACTGTCGACGTGTGAGACGCCGCCATCCATGAAGCAGAATATGACATTCTTGACGCGCGGCGACCGATGCGGCTGCGACGCTGTCTCCTCCGCACGAACTTGCCGTTCGGCGAGCAACCCCGCGAGCGCGACGCCGCCGAAGCCATTGGCGGCCGTCGCGAGCATTTCCCGCCGCGACATGGCGGGCGGGCGAAATCCAGGACAACGCGTGGCGGACATGGTGTCGTTCCCAATGGTGCAAATCGTCGTCGACTAATCCGGAGGATTTACCACGAAATACACGAAACAACACGAATGAATCTGAGCAACGACCGTTGCGTGGAGATTCCCGGTGGCTCTTGACGTGCCATGTGTGAATCAGACATCCACAACACTTTCGTACTTTTCGTGTGTTTCGTAGTTGCTAATGCCTTCATCCAAACTACGGAATGTAAATGAACTCCGTGAGATTGAAGACCGCATGAGCCACATCTTTCCACACGGTCTGACTCCGCAGCACCTCGCCCGACGGAACCTGCTGAAGCTCGGCGAACTGCATGATCGCCTGCTCGAATCGCTGGCGTTCATCGGACGATGGGCTGCGTCCGAGAGCCGTTGTATAGAGGATGCCGATGCGGCTGGAGGCGCTGTCATCGGAACGAGCGATGAGTTTCTCCGCCCAGACGTCCGCCTGCTGGATCACGAACGGATCGTTGAGCAGCGCCAGCGCCTGCGCCGGAACGTTGGTGACGTCGCGGCGGCCCTGGGCCACCTTGCCGCCAGGGAAGTTGAACGCGGCCAGGAAGCGCGGCGGCTCCATCAGCGTGTTCTTGATGTAAATGCTCCGCCGGCCGCCGCCGTCGAGCGGGCCGGGAAACAACCGGCGGTCGACGTATTCCTTGTCGCGGAACGGCTGCACGCTGGGACCGAACAACCGGCCGTCGAGCCGGCCGGACGCCGCGAGAATCGAATCGCGAATGGCCTCCGCTTCGAGCCGCCGGGCGGGATAGTGGTGCAGCAACCGATTCGTCGGCTCGCGCTCGGCGCCGTGCGGCGTCGGCCGGCTGGACATCTGGAACGCGCGGCTCAGCACCAGCGACCGAATCAGCCGTTTGGTCGACCAGCCGTCCGCGACAAATTGCGCCGCCAGATGATCGAGGAGTTCCGGATGCGAGGGCAATTCGCCGGCGTGGCCGAAGTCATCGACGGTCCGGACCAGACCCGTGCCGAACAGATGGTGCCACAGACGGTTCACCATCACGCGGGCAGTGAGCGGGTTATCGGCGGCGGCGATCCGTCGGGCCATTTCCCATCGGCCGCTGCTGTCGAAGGACCGAGCGTCAGAACCCGCACAGGGCGCGGTGGCGCTGGCCGCGGCGACTGGCGGTTCGAGGACTTCCAGATAGCCCCGCGGCACGATCTCGCCGGGCTGCCGACAGTTGCCGCGGACAAACAGCGCCTGGTCGTAGCCGCCGCTGCCGTCGCTCATTCCGGCGATGACCGTCGGCAGAGACAGCGCGGCGTCCGCTTCACGGTACTGCTGAAGCAGGGCATCGAGCTTCGGCGAGAGCCCGGACCGATTGCCGAGCAGTTCGCGAGTGAGCAGGGCGTTGAGCCAGCGAACGTCGTCGTCGGTGGCGGTGTCCGCACTCCAGGCGTGAACCGCCGCGCCGATCACCGTCGCATATCGCGCCGCAACAGCTGTCGCATCCGCAGGGGCTTCACCCGTGAACAACGAGCGGAGGTGAGACAGCTCGGCGCGCGGCGGCTCGGCGACGTCGTGCAGGACCACCCGCGTGACGCCGAAGTGCGAGCGCGGATTGGCGGCGGCTTGTTCCCAGGGGAGGCGGTAATTGGCCGTGTCCCCCCCCAGCGCGCTGAGCTGGTCGGGGAATTTGGGGTTGTCGAACATCGTCATCAGTTCGGCATACGTGCGCAGGCTGTCGCGATCGGCGGGAGGCGAGAACGTGACCCACTGCAACTCCGGATTGGTGAGCGCCCGGTAGTTCTTGTAGTTGAGCTGACAGTTGTTGGAGACCAGCCGGACCGCACTGCTCCGCTGGCCGAGCACCTGGAAACTGATGTGCGGCTTCCCTGTCGGCAGCACCGGCGAACGGAGCGTTCCGTTGAGCTTGTCGGACAGCCCGTGGGTGAATGCGCCGGCGGGCAGAATCGCTCGGATGATCGCGTCCCCCTCCGTGGCCACGGCAAGATCCCCGCTGTGCGGCCGGGCGTCGCGCAGTCCCTGTCCGCCGACTTGCCAGTCCGTCGGCTCGCCGGTGCGGAAGTCGGCCCAGGTCGTGTAGTTCGTCTGATTGAATTCGGTGCGCGTACGGTCTTCGTTGTGAAACTCGTCGGCGAGAGACGCCCAAGCCTTAGCGAAACCCTCTGCGTCGGCGGGCGGCGTTCGCATCAGCCGCCGCAACGGTTCGAGCGGATCTTCCAGGGGCGCCTTTTCCACAGCGAGTGCAGCGACCCACTTGTCGAGACGGGCGGCATCCAACCCGGCCGCCAGCGCTTCCGCTTCTGCCGCCTTGGCTTGCCGCGCCGTGGCGGCCAGCAGGTAACGGGGGATGTCTCCAGCGTCGCGCTGCCAGACGGCAGCCAACTCGTTGCGGATGTCCGCTTTCAGCGTTTGCAGTCGCGCTTTCGTCGGGACGTTGACCTCCGGCGCATCGATGGTGTGGGCCACCAGACGCGAGCTTCGAAGGATGCCGAGCAATGCGTAGTAATCGCGGGCGGAAACGGCGTCGAACTTGTGATCGTGGCAGCGGGAGCACGAGACCGTCGTGGCCTGGAACGCCTTGGTTAGCGTATCGATCTGGTTATCGACGATGTCGAAGCCCAGCTCCAGGAGGCTGATGCAGTCGTCGTGGTTGACTTCGCCGAACCGGTAGAAACCGGTGCCGATGACCGACTCCTGAAACCGGCCGTCGGCATTCCAGCGCGGCTCCGGCAGCAGGTCGCCTGCGATGTGTTCCAACACGAGTTGGTCGTAGGGGACGTCCGCATTGAACGCGCGAATGAGGTAGTCGCGGTAGCGCCACGCGTGGTGAACTTCGTAGTTCCATTCGTTGCCGTGCGTTTCCGTGAAGCGAACGACATCCATCCAATGCCGGGCCCAGCGTTCGCCGAACCGGGGCGACGCCAACAGCGCATCGACGAGCTTTTCGACAGCCGCTTGCGGCAGCCGCTCGCCGGGAGCGACATGGGCCGCGTCGCATTCCTCCACGAAGGCGTCAACTAATTCCGCGGCAGGCGGCAGGCCCGTCAGCACGAGCCCCAAAC
>JAWXBB010000307.1:0-3970 GCA_034439795.1 Planctomycetaceae bacterium
ACGGCCCGGAAGAAACGCTCGGCATCGGAATCGGCTTCGTCCGATGTCCCGCCATGCCCGTGACGCATGGCCGTCGCGCCGCCGCCCACACCGCCGTAGGAGGCGACGGTCTGGTGCCGTTCGGTCAGCTGAACGCCCAGCGCACCGGCTCCGATCGGATGGGTGTTTCGAACCGGGGATGATTTCGGGGGCCGTTAGCGCCGCTTTCCTGGCCGAGAGAACGAAATCCGCCCGCCAAAGGCAATCGGAGTAGCTCCCGCTAAACAGGACGTCCAAACCCCCGCGCTCCCATACCATCGCGATTGTTCCACACCCTGCACTGGCTGAGCGTCAGACCGGTTTCAGGGTGCCTCCCGTTTCCTCTCGCCGGGGCGACAACGCTTTGCCATCAGACTACAGCGCCATCAAGAACGAGAACCTGCGCCGGTATGGCACGGACATCGATCGAATCGGTCCGATGCTGCTGGCGGACCGGTACGACAATCGTCCCCATTTCATCTACGAGCTCCTGCAGAATGCTGAAGATGCGTTGCGGAGGCGGTCAAACCACCCCGGTCCCAGGAGCGTCGCTTTTCGGCTTTCTGCAAACGAGCTTCGGGTTTCTCACTATGGCAAGCCATTCGACGCGGCCGATCTTCGGGGTATATGCGGAATTGGCGAGAGTACGAAGCCCTCGGAACTAACCGCGATTGGTCGCTTCGGAATCGGGTTCAAGTCCGTTTACGCATTCACGGCAGCTCCCCAGGCCCCTTCGGGCGACGAGCACTTTGCGATAGATGCCTTCGTGTGGCCAAGGGCGACCCCGCCGTTGCCAACTCGGCCTGGCGAAACTCTGTTCGTGTTTCCGTTCCGGCCGAGCGACAGCCTCGCTCACGATGAAATAGCGGTTGGACTCCAGACGCTTGGGGCTCGCACGCTCCTTTTCTTGAAGGACATCGAGGACATTTCGTGGTCGGTTGAAGGCGGTGCGTCTGGGCTGTATCTGCGCAGTGAGCCAGAGACAATCGCGACGGGCGTTCGCAAGGTGTCCCTTCTTGGACAGGATTCAGAGGTACCGGATACGCAGGAGAGCTGGCTCATCTTTGCCAGGGATGTCTTCGATCCCGATGGGTCCGGCGCGGGCCAGGTTGAGGTCGCGTTCGGATTGGATTCCAAATCCACGAGTAGTCTCGCTATTCGCAGGGTCCAGGATTCAGCGCTTGTCGTGTACTTCCCGACCATCGTTCCCACCAACTGCGGCTTCTTGCTCCAAGGACCATACCGGACCACCCCCAGCCGGGACAACGTACCGCGGCAGGACGAATGGAACCAGCACCTCGTCCGCAAAACCGCCTTGCTGCTGGTTGATGCTCTGCCGCAACTTCGCAGCCTCGATCTTCTCGACGTTGACGCCATTCGGGCCTTGCCAATCGATCGCATCCGCTTCGATGACAGCAACATGTTTACGCCGCTGTTCGATGCGGTGCGCGCGACATTCGTCGCCCAGCCTCTGTTCCCAACGTTTCGGGACGGTCATACGACGAGCAGCCGCGCGAGGCTGGCCCGCACAAAGGAGCTGCGCGAACTTCTCTCGCCGGCGCAGCTGAGCGTGCTATTTGACACAGCAGACGACGTCCACTGGCTTTCCGAAGAAGTTACGCAAGATCGAACGCCTGAGCTGCGTCAATACGCACTCCGAGAACTCCAAATCCCTGAGCTGGATCCCGAGAGACTCCTGCCAAGGTTTACCAAGGCATTCCTTGAAGCACAGTCTGACGCATGGATGATCTCGTTCTACATGTTTCTGAGCGGACAGCCCGCGTTATGGCAACGCGGCCAGCTCAACGACAAGCCGATCGTCCGGTTGGAATCGGGCAGCCACGTGGCCCCTTGGAACGGGAAGCTTCCCCAGGCATTCCTTCCTGGCGAGCACGCCAGTGGCTTCCCCACAGTCCGCAAGGCCATCAGCGATGCGTCTGACGCCAGAAAGTTCCTCGTTCAACTCGGGCTCACCGAACCAGATCCAGTCGATGACGTGATTGCGAACGTTCTGCCCCAGTATCGCGGCGAAGAAGTTGACCGTTCCGTCGAGGAGTATGGAGCAGACATCCAAAGAGTGCTGGCGGCCTTTGGCACTGACTCAAAGGCCCAACGAGACAAACTCGTCACGGCCTTGCGAGACACCACGTTTGTGATGGCTATGGATGCTGGCAAACGCTCCACATGCATCTCAAGGCCAGGCGATCTCTATATGGCTACGGAGCGCCTCACTGAGCTGTTCAAGAACATTCAAGGCGTCTTGCTGGTTGATGACTCATATCCGTGCCTCCGCGGTGAAGAGATGCGAAAGCTGCTCGATGCATGCGGTGCAGCGCAATACCTCCAGCCGATCGACGTGCCGTCGGAGTTGTCCTACGAGCAGCGTAAAGAAGTGCGTCGCGAGGCAGGTCAGGAGCGATGCTCGTCCGAGCTGCCGATAAAAGACTGGACTTTGCGAGGATTGAACGAGCTTGTCGCCTCGCTACCGGGGATGGAACCGGCAGTGCGCCGGCAGCGAGCCGCGATGTTATGGAAGGCCGTTGGAGACGTGGAGGATCGACGCGGATCGAACACTTTCAGTGGCGAGTATGGGTGGTCCTTCCACACGAAGTACTCGACCCGATTCGATGCCAAGTTTGTACGCACGCTGAACGAGGCCCGCTGGATCCCCGACGCGAGCGATGCCCTGAAACAACCGAACGTCGTCCTGTTCGCTGACCTCGGCTGGGACACCAACCCATTTCTGCTTACGAAGATCCGTTTCAAGCCGCCGATCATCGACACCCTTGCGAAGGAGGCTGGCCTCGAGCCCGGGCTGCTCGATCTCCTCAAGAAGCTCGGCGTCACGAGTGAGGATGAACTCAAGGCTCGGCTCAAGTTGGCAGATGACTCGGAGGTACCTACGCCGACTCCACCTTCCGATGGAATCGAGAACAACGTCCCTATTCCCGCAGCGGAAGAAGGCGTGTCGCCGCCGGGAACGGGAGAGCCGACGGGGGATCAAGGCGCGGGGCAGACGGGGGCACCCGCGGGACAATCGAGCGACGGGTCCGCATCCAGCAATGGCACGAGGCAGGGCCACACTGGTTCGACCACCCAAGTGGCAGGTGGCAATGACCGGGGACCGGGACCCGGCTCTCAACCTGAACGCAACGGTTCGGCGGGTGGCACGCGGACGTTCCACACGTATGTGGGCGTGCATGGGGATGAGCATGAGCCCGATCCGGACGGGCTTACACGAGAGGTGAGGTTGTCGCTCGAGGAAACGGCGATCATCGCCATCCTGGCTGAAGAGCCCGCCCTACTGCGAACACCGGCAAACAACCCGGGCTTTGACCTGATTGGTCCCGGCACGGACGAACAGCCGGACCGCCGGATAGAAGTGAAAGCGATGACACGCGACCTAAAAAGTCGCCCTGTGGGCATGTCCCACGCCCAGTTCGAGTGCGCCCGGGAGCATGGTGCCGCTTTTTTGGCTGTATGTCGTCGAGTTTGCCGACAGCCCCAGCCTTCGTCGCATCGTGCGCATCCAGAATCCCGCGGGGAAGGCTCGCACGTTTACCTTCGATCGTGGTTGGATTGAGATTGCGTCCACATCCCCACCGCTCACGCCACCGTGAAAGTGATCAAGACTGCTCCGCCAGACTCTCACCGACCCGTACACCGTGCCAACATCCGTCGTCTTAAAAGGAAACACAACAATGAGCAGCTTAGTCTCGTCAGTCGCGAAGGTGATGGATTCTCCAACCATCGATCCTTCCATGAAGCCCGCGGCAGACGGACTGTCCTCGCTAGTTGATGCCGACGCCTATATCGGTGAGGTCTTCTCGCTTGCATATGACGATGCGCTGGTCCAGATCCACGACTTCCACCGCAAGCAGGTCGGAGGAGTGCCGGCTCTCTCCTTCCTGATTGCCACGCGTATTCCGCCGGGCAAGCCTTTTGACCCTAA
>JAWXBB010000308.1:0-6493 GCA_034439795.1 Planctomycetaceae bacterium
GCCCTGCCCGTAGAGCGTGTCGTTGCCCGCGCCGCCGGCCAACACATCGGCAGCCGAGCCCCCATGGATCCGGTCGGCGCCCGCGCCGCCGAAGACCAGGACCGAGCCGGTTTCCAGCAGGTTTCGGCCCTGGGCGGCGGCCCTGCGCTCGTTGTCCGCGCGGCTCGACCAGTACAACGGATCGGCGCCGATCACCGTGTCGTTGCCCCCGCCCGCGTTCACGATCGCGTGGCCGGTGAGCGTGATGGTGTTCGCCCCGTCGCCTGCGCTCAGTTCGTCGAACAGGAGGTGCTGCGCGTATTGCTCACGGACGGTGGTGTGCGTCACGGTCGTGGTCGTGGGCGCGTTGATGTCCGGAGAAAGCAGCGCCGCGTCGCCTGCGGACAGCGATTCCGGCGGGTATACCCAAAAGCCGCGGAAGGCGCCGTCGCTGCCAACCACCTCCACCACCGCTGACCCCGGCGGGTAGGAAAAGCCGCTGTAACCTGACCCCAAAGCGACGAAGAAGGGTTTGGTTTGAGGATTACCGTTCACCGTACCCGGCGCATAGCGCTTGCCTGGTACGGCACCCCGCACCGCGATCACTTCGCTCGAGCTCGTCTGCGAGACGAATTCTTCCGTGTACGTTCCGCCCGCGGTCAATTCGGCGGAGACGGTGTCGCTGCGCGCATCGATCGCGAAGTCCGCCGCATAGTCGGCTGTGCGCGTATACCCGCTCTGCGCCAGCGTGGTCCGCAGATGCAGCTTGCCGTCGGCCTCATAGCCGTAGCCTTGGCTGGCGAGCACGTTCAACACCTGCCCCGTCGCCAGCGCGCGCAGCCGTTCGAGCACGCTCGCGGTGTTGCCCGGTGCGCCCGAGAGGAAGGTGGCGAGATCCTGTGTGTTGCCTTGTGCGTCTTTCAGCGTCCAAGTGTGGGGTTGCGTGTAGTAGTTCTTGATGGTCACGCCTTCCTCGGTGCCGCGCCTGCGCAGGATCAGGTCGTCGCCGCCGCGCTCGGCCGAGAGGTCCGCTGGCGCCAGGCCCGGCTCCAGCTCCAGCGTGCTCGACTCGTTGGCCACCTCCACGATCGTGTCGCGCCCGCCCGCGAGGCCGAATGTGTAGGTGTCGGTGCCGGTACCGCCCGTGAGCGTATCGTCGCCCGCGCCGCCGATGAGCGTGTCGTTGCCCGCGCCCCCGATGAGCGTATCCGCGCCTGCGCCGCCTGAGAGGACATCGTCACCGGCTTGCCCGTCGATCACATCCGCGCCGCCGTTACCCGAAATTGCGTCGTTCTCGTTCGAGCCGTAGAGCGTCTCCGAAGCATTGATGCCTCGCACGTCCACGGCCGAGCCGCCTGCGAGCAGTTGTCCGAGGGTTTGGGTGGTGCCGTCGGCGAACTCGAAGGCGCCGACGGCGCCCCTCGCGCCATCGACGATCTCGAGGGTGCCGCCCGCGTAGCCGATCGAGAGGATGTCCGCCCCGTCGTCGCCGAAGAACTGCTCCACCGTGAGGGTGGCCGCGTCGATGCCTGCGCCGAAGCTCAGCACGTTGACGCCTTCGCCGTCGGTGATGCGGTCGATGCCGTCGCCGCTGGCGATGAAGTACGTGTCGTTGCCCGTGCCGCCGGAGAGGGCGTCGTCGCCGGTGCCGCCCGCGAGGGTGTCGTCGCCCTCGTCGCCGTACAGGGTGTCGTTGTGCGCACCGCCCTCGAGGGTGTCGTCGCCCGCGCCGCCGGTGAGCGTGTCCACACCCTCACCACCCGCGAGAGTGTCGTTGCCAGCCTCACCGAAAAGCGAGTCCCCGCCGGAATCTCCGCTCAAGGTGTCGTCATCGGCCCCGCCAATGAGCAGGTCGTTGTCCGCTCCTCCGGTGAGAACGTCCGCCCCCGATTCGCCGAACAGGTTATCGATACCCGCACCGCCATCGAGCGTGTCGTCGCCTTCGCCGGCCTGCAGCGTGTCATCGCCCTCGCCGCCGCTCAAAGCGTCGGCGCCCGCGTCGCCTGCGAGGTAGTCGGTGCCGGCGCCGCCGTCGAGAGTGTCGTCGCCCTCACCGCCATAGAGTTCGTCCGCGCCGTCGCCGCCGGTCAGTACGTCGTCGCCTGCCCCGCCGACGAGGAGGTCGTTGCCGCCCTGGCCCAACAGCGAATCGTTACCTTCGCCGCCCCAAAGCATGTCGGCGTGGTTCGAGCCGGCGATGGCGTTGTCGCCCGCGGTGCCAGTGAGGTTTACGGGACCGGAGAGTTGCGCCATGACCTGCGCGTGCGTGAGGGTGGTGCCGTCGTCGAAGGCGTAACTCGACACCGCACCGATGAAGCCCTCTTTGATTCGCACGAGATCCGGGATCGGGGGCGGAGCGCCTTCTTCTTCGCTCGGTGGCTCGAGGTGATAAGTGAGTTTGAGGTACTGCGCGGCAAGACCGTCGGGACCGGTCGTGAATTCCGTCCCGAGGACGAAGTCCGCAATGGAAATGCCGGGACCGAACTTGAGCGTGTTTGCTCCGCCGCTGTCGATCACCCAGTCCTGGCCGTCGCCGGTGTTGTAGGTGTAGGTGTCGTCGCCGGTGACGCCGAAGACCACGTCGTTGCCGCCTTTGGCGTTGATTCGGTCGTTCACGGCGGTGCCGTTGATCAGATCATCGCCGCTCGTGCCGTCGATGTCGAAGCCCTGGTCGAGGACGTCCTGGTACGACATGCTGGTGCCGTCGGCGAACTGGATGCTGTCGAGGACTTTGGTCGAGTTTGGGTCGAACTGGTTGAAGCCTTCGATGTGAAGGACGTCGCCGCCGCCAGTATCGATGGCGAGCGAGCCGAGGCGGAATTTGACGTCGTTCCTGTCGATACCTACGCCCAGTGCGATGAGGCTCGCATCGGAGCCATCGGCCAGTAATGGCGCGTCGTCGATCGTATCGATCCCATCGCCTCGGTTGTAGACGTACGTGTCCTGTCCGACTTCACCGCGCAGGGTATCGGTGCCGGTGCCGCCTGCGAGGGTATCGTCGCCGCCCTGGCCCGCGAGATAGTCATCACCGGCGCCGCCGTTCAGGTAGTCGGCGCCGTGCACACTCGCTGCAATGGACGCTTCGTCTCCGTTCAGGGTGTCGTTTCCGTTCCCCCCATAGAGCGCGTCTGCCCCAGCCATGCCGAAAAGAAGGTCGTCGCCGTCACCGCCGTCAAGGTAGTCGGCGGTGGACAGGCTTGTGTCCCCAGCCGCGAGCGCGGATTCGATCAGCGTCTCTCCGGCGATCTGATCATTGCCCGCCCCGCCAAATGCGGTATCGCTTCCCAGCCCCATGGAGAGGAGGTCGTCGCCGGACTCGCCATAGGCGGTGTCGTCCCCCGCTCCGGTCACCACTTCGTCGTTGCCCGCCCCGGCATGCACCAGGTCCGCCCCGCCCTGGTTCGTATTGACGTAGCCCACTCCATTCGCCCCGAGGAACTGACGACCGCCCTGACCATCGGATGCCACGCTCCAGTCGAAAGTGGATGCCACATAATCGGCATCGGAGTAAAGGTAGTCGTTGCCAGCGCCGCCCAGGATCACGTCCGAGCCCAGGCCCCCCATCAGCGCATCGCTCGCGGCCCCGCCGATCAGCCAGTCGTCGCCGTCGCCGCCCGCGAGCCAGTCGCGCACCGGTGCAGGGGCATTGGGATCGGGTGCAATATCGCCTGCCGTTACCAGCGTTGCGAAGCTGTCGGCGTCGAGTGTGCTAACCGTCCCGCTCGCCCCGCCAAAAAGCGCATCCGATCCTGTGTTCCCGGACAGAATGTCGGTGCCCTCACCCCCTTCCACCCAGTCGTCGTTGCCGCCCCCGCGCACCACGTCATCGCCAGCGCCCGCCAGGACAATGTCGCGCCCGCCGGCCGAAGAAACGGCGCTCGCCGCACCGTCCGCGTCCACTGTGTCGTTGCCCCCACGGGTGTCGAAGCGCTCCACCTCGTCTGCGATCGAGCCCCTGAACACATCGGCGCGGTCGGGAACCATCTCGGCAGTGCGTACGCCATTGCCGAATCCGTCATCTACTGCTTGGATGCCGTCTTCGGTGCTTCCATCAAAATCTTGCGTGTCGCCGGTGAAGGTGCGCACCGGGTTCATCGGCGACGATACGGCACTCGTCAGACGAATCCCCAGATAGCCGCTCGAAGCGGCAGCCGCGAAGTCGAAATTCTTGATGGTGATCTTGTCAGTAGGAGCGTCGGAAAACGCAATCTGGAGGTCCACACCACCGGCACCAACTCTTGTGAATGTAGTTACGTCCCCAGCGCTACTGACACTTGCCCACGACCCGGAACTTGGAACAGCCGCTATTCCAAGGGCAATCTCTTGATCATTGCGGAACAGCGTCCCGCTGCCTCCTACGTCGACAACAACATCCTGACCGTCACCCGATCGAAAGAAATAGGCGTCCTTACCGGTGCCGCCAAGAAGCACGTCGTTTCCTTTGCCGCCCAGAAGATAGTCTCTGCCCCCTTCGCCAATCAGAACGTTATTCACCGAGATCTCTGTCCCGTCAGCGGCGTACTGGGACGCGAACAATGCGGCCGTGTGGTCGGCCGAAATTGCGTCTCTAGAAGAAGTCCGACCCGGATCGACGTAGGTATCTATGGCAAGATAATCGTCCTCGGAAAGGTTGGAGAGACTCGGATAGATAGATCGCAGTTCGGCAAAAAGCGCCGCTTCAGCTGGAGCAAGACTGTCAAGAAGCGACCGCACCATATTTGGAGTGCCGGCTAAGCCATAGTCGGTATTTGCTTGACCAATGCGGTGCCCGAACGAGCCGTCGTAGGTCCTGACCTGCGACCGATGGAGCTGCAGCATGCGATAGACAGACTTCGCCTCTTCTGCCTGCACATTGGCTCGTTCGTTGTAGAGTCCGAAGATTTCCGATTCCGCGTACCGGCGCACCACGACCCCGGCACCGTCCTCGCCGAACTTGCTCGACCCGTAACGAATTTCAAACCACACCTCAGCACGATCTCCGCTGACGAGCGCGTGACCCATGTTGGTCGGCTTGCTATTGCCGGAACCGACACGGAAGTAGGCTGGGGTTTGATACCACATTGACAGCAGCACCGCGCGTTCCGCGGAGTTTGTCAGCACCCCACCGTTCGCGTTCACGAAGGTGGTGAGCTCCTGCTCTCGCACACCTGCTGCCAAGTCGAGCAATGCCGTGGCCGCCGTCTCGCTGGGGAGCGCCAGGCCGGCGAGCGCAGCGGGTACGCTAGACAAGGGTGTGCTCGTCAGGCTAAGAATGGCGGCCTCTTGACCTGGAGTCAGTACTACGCCAACCGCGGCCAAAGCGTCCTTCGCGGCCCCTTTATTCCTCTCGAGGTCGTAGCCGTAGCCGATCACCGGACGGCCCTTGCTGTCGAGTTTGACGGCGAGATGCACGGCGTTGGCGGGATTCAAGCGAAGCGCGTTGTTCTCTGCGACTTTTAAAAGGAAATTGCGCTCCCCGCGATACGTCGGGTCGGCCAGATTCAGGCTGTAGGTCGTGTGCAGATCGATTGCCATATTGGTCTCCTTCAGCGCTGCTTAAGTACATTCATTCGAAATTCGCAGATACGATCCAGTTGCAGTGGGGTCCACTTCTCCGGCCCGATCTTGCCGGGCCCGAGGTTCTCGCCCCCGCCGAGATACCGCACCACATGCAGGTGCTCGCGCACCTTTCGCATGTCGAAATTTTTGTCCCAGTCTTGCTGATAGCCGCTAAGGTAGGTCACGCCTTCAAGTACAAAGGGGCGGATGATCCGGTAGGGTCCGACCGGGGATAGAGCGATCATCGATGGGTTCTTCCGGCCAGGCTGACCGGAGTAGAAGGTTGGGGAGTCAATGGGCCTTTGCAGGTCGATCTCATCCTTTCGGAAGACAAACAGCGTGTCCTCCCCTCCGGGGGCCCCCCCACTCTCCGCCGGATAGTAGGTAAGCATGAAGCGTCCCTTGATCACGGTCTCGACCTGCCCGTCGTTGTCAATGTCGAACTCCGCCACCAGCATCGGTTGGTCTCCATGATCTGGACTCCCCGCCAATCCTGTATGCCGATAGCGTCCCTCGCGCCACTCGATTGCGTCGAATTCTGGGCTGCTGGGAAGCCGTGAGTAGCTCATGTCGAAAGTCATGCGATAGTCGTGAGACACCCCGGGCCGCTTCGCGAACGCATAGGGGGAATTCGCCCCGTAGACCGGTTCGCTCAACGCGGGCCGCTTCCACGGATAGCTGAAATGTCGGTTGTAAACCCCCTGCATGTGACGGCAGACCTTATCGTTTGTGCTTTTCTCAAGCACGTACCGATAACGATCAAGATCACCAGCAAGAGCAGACGTAGTCAGGCCGATCAAGGCTGAAATGGCATATATCTGCAATCGCAAGCTCATGAACTTTCTCCTCCGATTATTGACTTCCAACTTGATTGCCTTCTGCCGGGGTCCCCCGAGACGTTTTCGATGGGGTGATTCGAGCCGCTCTCGACCACCATTGAATTGCCGCTACTTTTGTGTCGGACCGCCTGCCTGGA
>JAWXBB010000309.1:0-2559 GCA_034439795.1 Planctomycetaceae bacterium
CCCGCCGCCACGATAGACGAGGTCGTGCAGCTCGATGAAGTACAGGCCATCGGCCGGCAGTGTCTGTTCGAGTCGGGCGTCACCCGCGAGCCGGGCCTGCCCCCACGCGATGGACAACGGCGTCCCCTGGGCCGTTTTCAGTTCGAGGATCGGATTCGCCTTGCCGCCGAGGCGTTTCAACTCGACATCGGCGACGATTCGTTGTCCCTTCTTCCCCTCGAAGTAGACGCGCTGTTCCTGCCCGCCGGTGAGGTTGCCGAAGAACGCCGCGGGCAATGCGCCCGGTTTTTCCGCCGATGTCTGTTGCACACCGATGTGCGGCAGACGATCGACGGCGACCGGTTCGGCGGCGCTCAATCCCTGCGGAGTCTTCACCCACACCGGATAGAAACCTGGCAGCGCCGCCTGTGGGACATCGAATCGCACGGTCAACTTGTCGGCCGTCGGTTCGCCGATAATGGTCGCCGTCGCGCCGGGGACCGGGAACAACACTTGGGGAGTCGGTGACAGATTCTTCCCTGCGATCACCACCTGAGTCGTCTGCCCGGCGGTCAGGCCGGCGTGCGACAGTCGAGCGATCTGCGGCAGGGCAGGGGGGGCCGGCTTGTCCTGCTGGATCAATTCCTCGACATTCGGCCCCGCGACCTCCTGGAACAGCCGCTTGGCTTCGTCCGCCGACAATGCCCGCGGGAACAGCAGGAACTCATCCACCACGCCGGAGAAGTATTCCCCGGCGGCTTCGCTGCGGCCGATTGTCACCGGCAGGTCGTTGACCAGTCCGGCCGGAGCGACGTCGGTAATCCAGCCTTCCGTGCCGTTCACGAACCCCGGCGCGACGGCTTTCGGCGTGACCGCGGCGCCGTTGACGAACAGTTGAATGCGGACGTCGTCGGCGTCCGTATCGGCATCCTGTCCCGGCGCGTCGCCGACTTGGAACGTCGCCGTCAGATGCAGCAGCCGCCGCGCCGCGAACGCCGGCTCGTGCGGGTACTGCACGACTTTGTAGCCCGGACCGTCGGCGATGTAGACCTGGAAGTTGTCCCCCTGCCGCGAGAAATTGATGCCGTAGTTCGTGAGCGTCTTGCCGTCCGCCTGGCCGCGCTTGGCGACGAGGCCGTGATAGCCGCCGTCGTCGGCCGCCGTGAGATTGACGACGAGCAGGCTGAACGTGACGGCGTCGGGCCGATCCACGTCCGCGGCGTCGGCGATCTCGACAAACTGCTGCTTCCCCGCATCGAGCTGCAAGGCCCGCTTGCCCGACTGATTCCAGAACGGACTCGGCACGCGAACGGGGTCTTTGACGAGCTGGCCGTCGTCTTTGGACGTGCCAACGACGGCTGCGTCGATGGCATTGCCGGACTCTTCGTCAAACGTCAATTGCACCGTGGCTTCGGCCCGCAGCGGGGCGGGGGCGTCCTGCGACCAGGCGGTCGTCGTGGACATCGCAACAAATACAAGCCAGGCGCAGGCAAGCCAGCGGGACATCGGGCGGGTTCCTCAGGGCGGGCTGACGAATCGGCGGTTGTTGAACCGTCCAGTCTAGCGCGTCCAAGGACCGGTGAGAAGCGGGGAAGACGATTTGTAGGGTGCAGTCGAGTCTTCGAGGCTCACCCCGTTGGAGTCCAGCCTTTAGGCTGTCTTCGATGGATCAAGAGGGAAGCAGCCCAAAGGCTGGACTCCAACGAAGAGGGTGAGCCTCGCAAAGCCTCGACTGCACCCTACAAAACCGGAATCACAGCGGCAGTCAAACCGAGGCGACGGCATACACTCGGTCGAACGATTCCTTCGCGATGCCTCCCAGGCGGTCCGCCAGGTTTCGATACGCGGCACGGCGATAGTCCCATTCCTCGCTGCGGGGCACCTGTTCCAGCCAGTCGCACAAGTGGACGACGCACAGATCGTGAAAATCCTGCTCGTCCAACTCAATCATCTCGTCCGACAATCGATTGGCGATCCGGTACGGGCCGCGGCTCGGAATCAGCCGGTCGAACGACGACCGGTCCATGACGCAATTAACGAAGGCCAGCCGCTCTGCCCCCGCGCCGATCAACTGCTGCACTTCGCTGCGGCGGTCGAGCGGCAGGCAGAACTTCTGAAACAATTCCGTGCCGTAGATCGAGTGAAACAATCCCGCCCGGCAGACGTCGACGTCGCAGCCCCAGATTTCCAGATCGCGATACACGCCGATCAGATGGGTCAAAAACCCCTTTTCTCCGGTGTGCGGGACGGACTCCGTCCCCAGACCCACGAGGAATTCGACCATGCGGCGATATTCGGGATCGTTCATGAAGCACCTGTGGTGATCGCGGTAGTGAACTCGTGACGACGGGCTTGATGTGACGCTGTCGCGCGATCAGACGCACATCATCGTTGCGGCCTTGGTCCGATAAAGCAACGTCATTCGGAGCGAGCCGCGGGCGACTCGTCCGCCGGTTGCATTGGATCATGACGCGATCGAAAAATCGTTCCGTATTGACCCGTTTCGCCGTTCGCTTTACTGTGCCAAATGTCGCCTTTCGCTCCGCGAAAGGACCGGTCTTTCGCGGAGCGAAAGGCGAC
>JAWXBB010000310.1:0-4744 GCA_034439795.1 Planctomycetaceae bacterium
AGCGCCGCATCATCGCCGCGAGGGCGTGTGAGGAACTGCGTCCCGGCGACATTGCGAACCTCGGCATCGGCTTGCCGGAGGGGGTGGCCCGCATCGCCGCCGAACGCGGGCTGTTGGACGCCGTCACGCTGACCGTCGAGAGCGGCCCGTTCGGTGGGATGCCGGCCGGCGGGCTGAGCTTCGGGGCGGCCGTGCATCCGCAGGCCATCGTCGATCAGCCGTCGCAGTTCGACTTCTACGACGGCGGCGGACTGGACTTCGCCGCGCTGGGGGCCGCCCAGATTGACGAGCGCGGCTGCGTGAACGTCTCGCAGTTCGGCACGCGGTTCGCCGGCGTCGGCGGCTTCGTCAACATCTCGCAGAACGCCCGCCGCGTCGTCTTCTGCGGCACGTTCACGGCCGATGGGTTGACGGTCGCCGTGGAGAACGGCCGCCTGCAAATCGTGCAGGAAGGCCGTGTGCGGAAGTTCGTCCGCCGCGTGCAGCAAGTCTCGTTCAGCGGCCCGCGCGCCCAAGCGGGTGATCACAATGTCCTCTACGTCACCGAACGGGCGGTGTTCCGATTGCAACGGGACGGCCTGGAACTGATCGAGGTCGCACCGGGCATCGACCTTGAGACGCAGGTGCTCGGCCAGATGGAGTTCCGCCCGCTGATGAACGACATCCGCCCGATGGCCGACCATTTCTTCCGCCCCACCGACACAGGAGGGAATTCCCCATGACGCGCGTGATGATCGTCGCCGCTCGGCGGACGCCGTTCGGTCGGTTTCGTGGCAAGCTGTCGCAATATGGCCCAGTGGAGTTGGGCATGTTCGCCGCACGGGCTGCGCTCGACGGACTCGATGCGGTGCGGATCGACTCCGTTGTCGTCGGCAACGTGCTGTCGGCGGGACACGGCATGAACGTCGCCCGGCAGATCGGCGTGCAGGCCGGCGTGCTGCTGTCCGCGCCGGCGTACACCGTCAACATGATGTGTGCGTCGGGGATGCAGGCCGTGCTGCTCGCGGCGCAGGCGATCCGCACCGGCGAATCGCGGGCTGTACTGTGCGGAGGGACGGAGTCGATGTCGCAATCGGGGCTGCTGCTGCCGCGACCGCCGCGCGATGCCGCGCCGAATCTCGATGCGGTCATCGACACGATGCAGCGGGACGGCCTGGTCGACAGCTTCAGTCATCGCCACATGGCAGAGACGGTTGAGGATCTGGCGCGCGAGTCGCAGATCACGCGGGAGATGCAGGACGCCTTCGCGCTCCGCAGCCAGCAGCGTTACGAGATTGCGCGCGAGGCGGGCCGGTTCCGCGACGAACTGGCTGCGGTCGGGGACGTCACTGAGGACGAACACCCGCGGCCGGGCACGACACTGGAATCGCTGGCGGGGCTCAAACCGGCGTTCGGCGACGCGGGGACGATCACCGCCGGCAATGCCTCGGGGGTCAACGACGGGGCTGCGATGCTGGTGCTCGCCGATGAGGATTTCGCCCGGCAGCAGGGTTGGCGGTTGCTCGCCGAACTGGAGGCGGGGGCCGTCGTCGGTTGCGATCCGCAACGGATGGGCTACGGCCCGGTGCATGCCCTCGGCGAGTTGTGCCGGCGGCAGTTGAGCCATCTGGCCGACTACGACACGCTCGAAATCAACGAAGCCTTTGCCGCCCAAACACTCGCCTGTCTGCGGCGGATGGGGCTGTCCACGACGGACGATGCAACTCCTCAATCGTGTAATCCGGACGGCGGAGCGATCGCGGTCGGCCATCCCATCGGTGCCAGCGGCGCGCGGCTGGTCGCGCATCTGGCCTGGAAAATCGCCCGCGGCGAATCGCAGAGAGCCGCCGCCGCACTGTGCGTCGGCGGCGGCATGGGCATCGCCACGGCGTTGCGAAGTTCTTAGCCGGATAATCGCGCCAATCGCTAATAGCTCTCCAGACTGCCCCGTCGTCAATCCGATAAGTGCGGATACGGCGACTTTGTCATCTGAAGTACAGCGACCATGGGGTTTTGTGTGCGCGCTTGCCCGTCCCTGCGGTCGCGGCTGACTGGAGCGCTGTGCGCCTGGGTCGTGCTGTTGGGATCGGTCTGCGCCGACGAGCCGCCGGTTCCCCCGAGCCCCTTCGATGCGGCGCTCGCCGGCCCGGAGGTGCCACCGCCCCTGCCGGCCGGAGAGCCTGTCGCCGTTTCGCAGGACGAGCTGCTCAGCCGGCTGCAAGCTGCGGAAGCCCAACTGCGGGACATGCGGACGGGGCCACCGTCGGACTTGTTGACCGCGTTTCAGGACCGATTTAGCCAGGTCCGCGATCCGTCCATCACGACGGTTGACCAGCAGACTTACAATGCCGACCGCACCGCCGGCAAGCAGCAGTGGTACGACCGCCTGAGCATTCGCGGCTATGCCCAGTTTCGGCACAACAGCACGATTTACGAAGAAGCCGACTCCGCACCTGCACAGCACGTCGGCGACCGCTCGGTGGGCGAGAATCAGCACTTCCTGATTCGCCGAGCGCGACTCATCCTGTCCGGCGACGTGTCCGAGCACATGTACGTCTATCTGCAGCCGGATTTCGCGTCCTCCGTGCCGGGCAGCCCCGATTCGAACCAGTTTGCGCAGATTCGCGACTGGTACGGCGACCTCTACATCGATCGCGACAAGGTGTACCGATTTCGGATCGGGCAATCGAAAATCCCGTACGGCTGGGAGAACCTGCAATCGAGTTCCAACCGCGTCCCCCTGGACCGCTCGGACTCGCTCAACAGCGCGGTTCGCAACGAGCGCGATCTGGGGCTGTTCTTCTACTGGACCCCCAAAGAAGCGCAGGATCTGTTCAAGGAAGTGCTCGACGAGGGCTTGAAAGGCTCGGGCAATTACGGCGTCCTGGGTCTCGGCGTTCACAACGGCCAGGGCGGGTCGTTCGCCGAGCAGAACGACAACCTGCACGTGGTCGCGCGCCTGGCCTATCCGTTCAAGCTGACCAGCGGGCAGATCGTCGAATTGGGGTTCCAGAGCTACACCGGCCAGTACACCGTGCTGTCTTCGCCTATTCTTCCGCTGGGCGTCGGGCCGGCGATTCGGCCCGAAGGAACCCTGGAAACGGGCAACCGCGCGGGCTTCGACGACTCCCGCGTCGGCAGCACGTTCGTCTGGTATCCGCAGCCGTTCGGCTTCCAGGCGGAATGGAACGCCGGCGTCGGACCTGGGCTCAACGAGGCGCAGACCACGGTCGTCGATCGCACGCTGCACGGCGGCTATGCCATGCTGCTGTACCGCCACCAGACGGATTGCCGCGGGACGCTGTTCCCCTTCGCGCGCTACAACCGCTATCGAGGCGGTTACCGGGCCGAACGGAACGCCCCGTTCAGCGACATCAGCGAGTGGGAATTCGGGCTGGAATGGCAGTTCAATCCGCAGATGGAACTGGTGACGCAATACACGATCGCCGATCGCACCAATACCGTCCCACAAACCAGCGGCGCATCCTACGGACAGTTCGAGGGCCACTTGTTGCGGGCGCAGTTTCAGATCAACTACTGAGTCCGCCCGACGAGTTATTTCACATCCGCCCACCGAAACTCGTGCAGCACGATGTCCGCCCCCGCTTGCCCTGCCGGCCGCTTGTAATCGACGACGTACATCCGCGTCTCGATACCCTCCCCGCGGAAAAACGGCATCGCGTAATACCCGTCGGCGATGTTCGCCCGCTCGGCATTGTCCAGCACGACGTGCGTCGCGGCGGTCAGCGTGGCCGGGTCGATGCGGAACAGCGCGAGCTGCATCGCGCGCGGCGACTTCGTCCAGTTGCGGCCGAGCAGATAGGCATTCCCGTCACGCACGAACAGCCGCGGGCGGCCGAGGTGGCTGGTGATGAACTCGTGGCTGCCGGTCAGATCGGCCTGTCGAATCATGTGGAAATCGCCGTCGGTGAGATGCAACCGTTGGCGGTCGTCGTAACCGCGCGTGCTGACGAGGAAGCCGTCGCCGTGGCGGAGGAACGTGCTTTCGTTGATCGGCACGTCGCCGAATTCGTGACTCAGGTCGCGGACGAATTTCCACGTGCGACCGTTGTCGTCCGAGCGGAGGACATGCACGGCGCCGGCATGCGGTCGCGGCGGGTAGACCGACTTCCCGCCCGGCAGGTTGGCGAACGTCATCGCCAGCAGCCAGGTGGTCGGCCCCTCGGTGATGGCGTCGAAAGCGTAGCCGTATTCGACGCCGTCGATCGCCCCCACCTTCTGCAGCGGACCGAACGTCCGGCCGCCGTCGGTCGAACGTACGGCGTGCAACCCGACGCGCGTGGTGGCCTTGCCCGCGACCTGCGTGTCGATGTAATTCGCGATGTCACCGTTGGGAAACCGCACCCACTCGCCCATCTGCAGGATGTGCCCGTCGAGCGCCGCGAGCGTGCGATGCTCAGTCACACGGCCAGTTCGCGGATCGAGCCGCAACAGATCGAGCGTCGCCCCGGTGTCCTGGGCGTGCGACCGGCCGCGCTTGAACGAGACGAGGACGTCGTCGCCGAGATCGAGAATCGCGGGGAACGCGAGATACCGGTGGTCGGTTTGATCCGCGGAAGCGACCAGAATCGATTGCCGAAGCGGCGTCGGATGACGCTCCGACACGGACGCCGTGTCACCGCCGCCGACGCAGAGAATCAACCACGGGGCAAGATCCGCAATCATCACGGTGAAACTCATCGAGAAATCGACTCTTGTCCGGTTCCCTCTCCCCCGTCTTCGGGGGAGAGGGTTAGGGTGAGGG
>JAWXBB010000311.1:0-2709 GCA_034439795.1 Planctomycetaceae bacterium
CCCTGACCGGCCGGTCCCTCCGGGCCTCGGCCGCCCTCCCGCAGCTGGCGCTCGCGAGCTGACGCGAAGAATCGGACTACATCAACGGGCTGATAGGGTACCCCCAGCGTGAGAATGCTAACGTCTAGGGTACCCAAAAACGGGTAGGTG
Source organism: Planctomycetaceae bacterium (assembly GCA_034439795.1). Taxonomy (GTDB): domain Bacteria; phylum Planctomycetota; class Planctomycetia; order Planctomycetales; family Planctomycetaceae; genus DSVQ01. The sequence goes on from JAWXBB010000311.1 coordinate 151, forward strand.
AAATAGTCGAAACCAGCAGTCAGTTTTCCCAAACTAACAAAACCTGTCCTAACTTGTCACTAGTGTACCATGAGTGGTCCAGAGATAGATTATCAATGGTTCACTTTAGGACACTTTAACTGATTAATTCTAATAGCTTTATAACTCTATGTCCTATCTTGTTCCATTGTTCCATTGAAATATAAGAAATAGGAAAAGAAATGAAGAGGGAAGTATTGAGCAGAGAGAGAGCGGCCATAGAGAAGGGAGTGGAAAAGCGATTTCAATGGAACACTTTAGGTCACATTGACGGAAGGCTATAAAACGATGGGAGTTAAGGTGTCCTAAAGTGCTCGGTTCCCCCGCCAGCGAATCACGAAGGTTCATCACACGCGGAAGCATCGAGATTGCATACTCCATTTCCTTCCCAAATAGTGAAAAACTACATTATCGGAATTCCAAATGAAGCGACTGCAAGCCATCCACTACGAGATTCTCATCAAGGTTTTCCGGGAGACTCAGCTCTGGACTCGCAATTGTCCGTCCCCGCAAAACCTTGGGGTGCCGTGGCGACCGCGGAAATACTTCCCTGATGCCGCGGCCGGTGGTCAATCTGCGATCAAAAAATACACGAGGGCGGCGCATTATTTGGCCGCATCTGGGTTGCTGGCCCTGCATGTTCCTGGCCGTCGCACGATCGGTGCGAGGATCACTGACGCGGGCATTGAGGCCTTGCGTGTCGAGAGTGCAAGGCGGGCGGCTGAACGTGAGACCGAAGGAGTCTTGAATGCCCCGAGTTAAGCAAGCCGCGTTTCACTGCCCACAGTGCGGCGGGCCGACGAAAGTTCTTCGCACGCGACCGGCCGGCAGTGGGCGGCTGGTGCGGTATCGGCGATGCGAATCTGACCCCACCCACCGGCTGACCACGATGGAGCGGGCCGCGGGTCCGCCGCCGAAAAAGTCACCCGGTCAACCGCCCGTGCGATTGGCACTAGTTCCGTTGATGAAAAGCGCGGGGATTGACCTGTTGCCGGTTCCCGCTGTGATCGAACCACCTCAGAATTTAGAGACGGAGAATTCGCGATGACCGCTGTGTCACTGATTGGACCTGCCCCCGATATGACCGAAGTTTTCGGCGACGAAACCGCCTGTATGGTGCGGTTGAGGCCGGCGTTTCGCGACGCCGATATGCACCCGCACGCGGAGTTGACCACGGATGAAGTATCGGAGCTGCTGAGCGAGGGCATGGGGCTGGACGTTCCGCCCGAACTGGCTGCCGAGTGGGCACGCCGCGGGATCGTGCCGGGCGTTCGGATGCGTTCCGGCCGGTACGTCTGGTCGCCGCAAAACGTCATCGTCGCGTCGTGCCATGCCGAGTCGTGGAAGCGATTCCGGCCGCTCGATCCGCGGCACCTGCACAAGCTGTCGGCCGTCGAGTTGGCCGAACAGCAAGCTCAGGCCGTCGGGCAATCGGCGTTCGATGATCTGGACCGCGTCGATTGCAATTCGCTGTGCGTGTTGCTGGAAAAGACCAACGATCCGGCGATGCGGAACATGCTCAGCACGGCGTTTCGATCAAAGCTCCGGCTGCTGGGAGTTCTCGACAAATGATCCCCGTCCGTCTCACCGCCGGGTTTCGATTGATGCAGGCCGCTGCCGGCTCGCCGCGGCGCTTCCGCATCGACGCCTACAGCGGTGGGAAGCTGCGGGTGAAGAGTTTCGCCCTGCCCGTCGTGGTGGACCTGTCCAAGCTGGAGGCCGGCCACGTTCAGATTCTGCTGAACCACGAAGAGACGACGGACGCGACTGTCGGCATGGCCGATGCGATCGACAACAACGGCCGCGAGCTCGCGCTAAGCGGTCCGATCACCGGCACGTCACCGCGAGTGCAAGGCGTCGTCCGGGCGTTCGATAACGGCCAGCGGTGGGAAGCCAGCATCGGTTGTCTGATTCACGAAACGCGCGACATTCATCCCGGTCAGACGGTGTACGTCAACAGGCAGCAACAATCCGGGCCGTTCACGTTGGCGACTCGGTCAACCTTGGTGGAAACCTCAGTCCTGCCCCTCGGAGCGGACCGCGGCGGAACCTCAGTCAACCTCGCGGCCGCGGCTGCGATCACGAAAGGCAGTGCCATGAGTTTTGAGCAATGGTGCGAACAGATGGGGATTGACCCGTCGAAGCTGACCCCGAAGGCCAAGGACGCGCTGATGCAGGCGTTCTCGGCGGAGCAAGCCCCTGCCAGTGATGCCCCTGCCACGGCCGCGGCATCCGCGCTCGTCGACTTGCGGGCTGTGCTGGCCGCAGACGTGGGCCGCGTTGCGTCGATCAAGGCCATCGCCGCCGATCATCCGAAGATCCTGCAAGCTGCCATCACCAACAGCTGGACGCCGGAGCAAACGGAAAATCACGTCCTGAAGGCCGCGAGCATTCACGCTCCGAACAGTCGTTTCCGCAGTGGAGTCATCGGCATGGACCAAGCGACCGTTATCACCGCGTCGTTGGCGCTCACTGCGGGTTGCCGGCCGGAAGTGCTGGCGAAGGACGCGGCCTTCGGCGAGCGAGTTGTTGACGCCGCGA
>JAWXBB010000312.1:0-18397 GCA_034439795.1 Planctomycetaceae bacterium
GCACCTGCGCGACCTTGTCGAAGGCTTCGCCGGCGGCGTCGCGGCCAACGGCGTCTTCCGGCAGCGTCTCACCGAGATGGCCGAGCGCCGCGGCATTCGGCTGGTCATCGCCCCCAAAGAACTCTGCACCGACAACGCCGCGATGGGCGCGCTCGGCTGGGAGCTCTACGAGCGGAACCAGTTTGCTCCGCTCGACTGCGACGTGCTGCCGGGGTTGATGCGGTAAGGACGGTGGCATTCCCCGCCGGTCATGCGACAATCTTCATGCCTGTCGCGTCCCCGTCCGTGCCGCGTGGAGAGGAATCGATCATGCCGGACTCGCTCGTTTCGCGCCGCGATTTGATGAAGTCCGTCGCAGTGGCGGGCGCGGCCTCACTGGTCCCCGCGATCGGCAGTGCGCAGCCCGTCCGTCCCGGTTCGGCATGGCGAACCGCTGTTCTCGACTATCTGGCCGGACACGCGCGGAAAGACGGCGGTTACGGCTGGGACGATCAGCCACGGTCGCACCTCACGCCGACGTTCGCAGTGATCGGTTGTTACCGCCACCTCGGCCGCACGCCGCCCAATCCGTCGGCGCTTACGGAGTTCGTCCGCACGCATCATCCGATGGCGCTCAAGAAGCTGGAGCAGAAGCATCACGAGTTCGAGTTCCAGCAGATCCAAAGCCTGGTCTGGCTCGATGCCGATGCCTCGTTCCTGCGCGACCGCGTCCGCAACTGGACCCGGCCGACGGCGTATCTCAAGCAGTACGAACAGCATGGTTATCCGATCCTGCGGTATGAAGTCGCCGCCTGCACGTGCCGCGAGCTGCTGGGATTGCCGCTCGTCGATCTGTCGCCCGAGTTCATCAACTACCTGAACTCGCGCCGCCGTGCCGACGGCAGCTTCAACAACACGCCGGCGGAGGACGGCTCCGGCGGCCACGTGCTCAACACGTGGTGGGGCTTGCAGGCGCTGCGGTGCCTGAACCGTCATGAGGAACAGCGCGACGCCGCGGTCGCGTGGCTGCACGTCTGCCAGCGACCGAACGGCGGGTTCACCTATCAGCCGCACCCGGAGTTCGCCGGCGTGGACGACGTCGCCTACACCTGGGCGGCGGTTCGGTCGCTCAAGCTTTTGGGCGCGAAACCGACCGATTTGCCGGCGTGCATGCGGTACCTGCAATCGCTGTGGCAGGGACAGGGCGGCTTCAGCGATCGCCCCGGATGGCAGGCGAACCCGCTCGCGACCTACTATGCTCTCGACGCGCTCGCGGCGCTGGAGGCCCTGGAATCGCTGGCCGATCTCGCTCCGAAGACGTCGCCAGTTCGGAGCACGCTGCCGTCGAATCTCAAAGTGTTCTCGATCCAGTTGGATGCTCACGGCCAGGGAAGTCCGGCCGAAGCGGTCGAACTGGCGAGGTCGCTGCGGGTTCATCTGTGGGGCGCGAAGAACGCCAAACCGGGTTGGATCGCTCAGGCACAACGCCTGGCCGACGAGCAGCGCGTGCCCGTGACGTTCTTCGTCGCCAATGAAGAATACGGCACGTGGGTCGATGTGCCGGGGCTGGGTACGTACAGCCACACCAGCGACATCATCGCGCCGGCCAATGCGGACATCGGGCCGTCGCTCGCCAACCGGGGCGTGGTCTCGTGGCCGGAATTCCGCACGCGGCGACTCGATCCTCTGCAACAAGGGGGCGGACGGCTGGTCTGGCAGTTCGGCGAGAATCAGGAACTGGTGCGGCTGTATCTCGACGATTCCGTCGCGCGGGGCGGCTATGCGGCGATCAGCACGTTCCACTTCGGGAACCCCGACTTCACCAACAGCGAGCCGTTTCTCGAACGCTGGAAAGGACAGATTCCGTTCGTCGCCTTGCAGGACGCCCACGGGCAGGAGCCGTGGTGGTTCGCCGACATGACGACCGGCTTCCGCACGCTGTTCCTGGCGACCGAGCCGACGTGGGCGGCCTGGCTCGATGCGCTCGAGCACAACCGCGTCGCCGCCGTCCGGCACGACGCCGTCAGCCGCGGCGAAACGTGGCGGCACGGCTCGCGCGCGGTGCTGGAGTTCCTCCGTGAACGCGAGCCGGAGTGGCGCTGGTGGGACAACCCCGAAGTTCAGCGGCCGATGGTGTCGCTCGTGGCGGTCAACCCGCAGGACGAATTCGAGGCCGCCCGTCCCGAGACCGGTATCGTCCTTCGCGTCCGTTGTGCGTGGGAAAACACGACGCAGGGACTGCCCAAGAAACCGCTGTCGGAGCTGGTCTCGCTCACGCTCGACAACCAGCCGGTGACGCCGACGCTCGTCGCCCCGCGGCAACCGCGCGGACCGGCGTTCCTCGATCATCATCACCGGCATCACATCACGACCCCGCAGCCCGGCCGGCGCACGGCCACCGCCGAAGTGCGCGTGCTGGCGACGGGAAAGACGCTGCGCCGCACAATCGAAATCCACATTTGACCGACGCGAAGTGACCCGGACGCTCCAAGCGTCCGGGTCACTGGTTGCGACTCATCGAAGGAATCCCCCATGCCCGCCGATCCCGTCGCGACGCACGTCGCGCAACAGCTCAAGCACGACGCGCCGCTCGTGGCGTGCCGGTTCGATCCGACCGGGCGGTTCGTGTTCGCCGGTGCGCAGGGCAACCAAGTAGTGCGCTGGGAACTCGCCGGCGAGGCCAAGACCGCGCTGAAGGCCCACCACAGTTGGGTCCGCAGCTTCGGCTTCTCGACGGCTGGGGACGTGCTGGTCACCGGCGGCTACGACGGTCGCCTCATCTGGTGGCCTGCTGCCGACGCCGAACCGAAGCCGCTGCGGACCGTCGAGGCCCACGCCGGGTGGATCAGGGCGGTCGCCGTCAGTCCCGACGGCCAACTGCTCGCCAGTTGCGGCAACGATCTGAAAGTGAAGCTGTGGCGAATGGCTGACGGCGGACTGGTCCGGGAGTTCGCCGGCCACGAGCGGCACATCTATCACGTCGCGTTTCATCCCGACGGCCAGCAACTCGTATCGGGCGACCTCGTCGGCAAGTTCTTCCACTGGAACGTCGCCACCGGCGAGACCGTCCGCCAGTTCACCATCGACAGCCTGACCAAGTTCGACAAGGTCTTCATCGCCGACTACGGCGGCCCGCACTGCCTGACCTTCACGACGGACGGCAAACGGCTGCTCGCCGGGGGCATCACCAACGTCTCGAACGCGTTCGCGGGCATCGGCAACCCGATCGTCGTCGAGATCGACTGGGCCGAAGCCAAGGCCGTCGTCACGCATCTCACCAAGGCCAACGTCAACGGAGTCGCCTGGGGCCTGGTCTGGCATCCCGACGGCTACGTCATCGCTGCGCTCGGCGGCCACGCGGGGGGCAAGCTCGGTTTCTGGAAGCCCGAGGAAAAGGACGAGTTCCACACGTTCAACCTCGGCAACAACGTCCGCGACCTCGCGTTGCACCCCGATGGGCTGCGGTTGGCGACGCCGCACCACGACGGCATCTGCCGCATCTCGCAGATGGCTCCGAAGTGAGTTCGTTCCGAGGCGCCTCGGGGTGGCCGGGGCTGGACCGACCAACGGGAGGGAAGCCCCGGTGAGCGCGCGACAGACCGGGGCTTCGCCGAAGCGGCTCCAGCCCCGGCCATCCATCGAATTGAGGCCGCTCAACGGGCCGCAGGGAGCACCGCGGCTGCCCGACTTTTCACCGCTTCGGCCGTCGCCAAACGCAGCCGTTCGCAGCGGGCCGGGCCGAGCGTGTCCGCGGTGATTTTGCCACGAGCGACGGCATCCAGCACGGCGAGCATCCGCGCTTCGGAGCGCAGCAGGCCGTCGAGCGCCAAGTCCCGATTTCTCGGGGCAAGACCGGCCAGATGCTGCACGAGGGCATCGGTCGCCGGCGGGTCGGGCACGTCGACGAGGCCGCTCACCGCCCCCATCTGCAACTCGGCATGCACGTCGGCGGGGAGATACCGGACGAGTTGCGCGCCGGACCGATTCCACCCCAAGAGCGCGACCATGCGGAGCGCATCGTACCGCGTGCCGGCGCGGACCTTTTCGTTGTCGGACATGACGATCGCCGCCACGGCCGCATGCTGCCAGCGGTCGCGCAGGTCGCGGTCGTTACCGATCAATTCCGCGAATCGCTCGTGCGGCCACGCCCCGGCCTGACTGATGCCGTTGATGAGTCCGCCCCCGATCACCACCGCCTGCCAGTCGGCGAGCGGTTCGGACGTTCTCGGCAACGACGCCCGCAGCACGTCGCGCAGCGGCTCGGTGCGGTTCTGCTTGCCGACGGCGATCGCCACCCGCCAGATCCACGGGATGCGGCGGTACTCCTCGTCGATGTCGCGGCCCAGCCCGTCGGCCATCGCGGCGATCAACTCGGCAGCGCGATCGAGATGCGCGGACACCAGCGCTTCGCGCTCGGCCCGCGGCTTGGCTTCGTCGAGCATCTGCTTGGCGATTTCGGCGATGGGCGTCACGGCGGCTTCGCCGGATTCGCTCCGCTGCGTCACCAAGGCGAACACGTCGGCGAAATCCTGCGATGAGAGGTCGCGCTCCAGGCCCTCGGGCATCAGCGACCGGCCCTGGCTGCCGAACTCTTCGAGGTCCGCCCGTGGCAGCGTCGTCAGCTTGGCCTCCTGGGCTTTGAGCGTCACCGACGTTTCGTTCTCGGCGGACACCAATCCCTGCACGCTGCGGCCGTCGGTGGTGATCGCCGTATAGACGGCGTACCGCTGATCGACCGCCCGGTTGGGATCGAGGATCGACTCCAAGAGCGCCGACCACGGCTTGTTCCGCGATTCGCCGAGGTCCGGGCCGACGGCGTGCCCCTGGCCTTCCCACACGTGACAGACCAGACAACGCTTGGTAAACACGTCGCGTCCGCGCTGCGCGTCGCCCGACAGCGACAACACGCTGCGATGCTGCGCGACGACGGCCCCGCGCGATGACGGGCCCTCGGCTTGCAACACGCGCGCGGCCAGCTCCCGGACAGCGGCATCGCGATGCTGCAAGGCCGCTTGCCGCCGGGCCGCATCCAGCGCACCGGCCGGCAAGGAGCCATTCGCCATCGCCTCCAGCACGCTGCGGGCCCCGGCCGGTCGGCTCAGCAGCCGGTCCACGACGTCATTCCTCGCCGCCGGTCCCAGGGCCGACCAGCGTCCGAGCAGCAAGTCCGCCGCGCGAACGCCGGCGGTGCGGTCAATGGCCGCGATGATCCTGGCCTGCAATACGGGTGACGACTGCGGCGTCAACCGGTCCATCAGGAGCGTGAGATTGTCCGCCGGATCGCCTGGCGATGATCCCACCAGCCCCGCAACTTCGGCCCGCACGGCATCGGAAGCGTCGGGAGCGACGAACTTCGCCCGGGCGAGCGTCAGAACTCCGGCCAGTTGCTTCGTCCGCGCAGCGTTCATGATCTCCACGAACCGCTTCGGTTGCCGCTGTTTGGCTAGTACGATCTGTTCGACGAGCCGCCACGACCGCGGCGCTTCTCCCGCCGATGTCGGCAGCACCCGATCCAGAACGGCGGCGATCGCCAGCTCGTGCTCTTCGGCGAGACTGATCGACAGCACCGGTTCCACGACGGCAAAGTCCGCGGTGGCCTCGTCGCTGTCCACAACGGTCGCCGCGAAAGCATTCCAATCCGCCGGGCGGACCGCGCGGAGGATCGCGAACCGCAGCCATGCATCACCGTAGTATTGACCGTACAACTGAGCCAACCACGCGGGATGATGCTCGGACTCCCAACCGCGCAGCGCGTCGGCGAGTTCGAGAATCACCGCCGGATCGGATTCCGTCTGCAACAGCGGCAGAAGTGACCCGGCCTCGGCGATGTCCGCATGATGCTCGCCCAGAATGCGGACCGCCTGCCGTCGCACCCGCGGCTCGGGGGATTGCAACGCCGTCCGCAGGATGTCCGGCGTCAGCGCCTTCCAAGACGCCAAGACCCACAACGCCGCGGTGCGGGCCGTGGATTCGGAATCGGACTGACTCACCAGTTTCTGAAGCAGCGGAATGACGGAACGATCGTCGCGCCACCGCAACAATTGCTGGGCCAGATCGCGGACCGTGCCGTTGGGTGAACGCAGCACGTCGACCAGTTCGGCGGTCGTTCGTTGACTCAAATTCAGAACCGGCCGTGCCCCGCGGTCGCGTGGCAGCATCCGGTAGATGCGGCCCTGATGCTCGCCCGCCCGCACGTCCAGCGTGGCCCGGATGTCTTCGGGAATCCACCGCGGATGCTCGATCACCGCGCGCGACATGTCGACGATCCACAACCCGCCGTCGGGACCAGTGCGGGCCTGGACCGGGCGGAACCAGTTGTCGGTCGACGTCAGGAATTCGGATTGTTCCTCGCCCGCGGCCCGATGCGCGGCGAACGTCACCCCCTTACGTTCCAACTGGCGGCGATGAACGACCAGGTTGACCGGCTCGCAGACCACCGCATTGCCGACGAAGCTGTCCCCGAGCCAGTCGTCGCGATACAGCCCCAGCCCGCACGCGGCGGTCACGCGACCGGCCGGGCCGGAGAGTTTGAACCGCTGGTACTCGGCCAGCCGCGGGAACATTTGCAGCGGATCGGGGCCGTCCGGCATCTGCACCACCAGCGGCGGCAGCGGCAGCCCGCGACGCGAGGCATCGTCGAGCAGCGGGTAATGGTACATCGGCTGGCTGTTGCTGCATCCGAACCAGTCGCCGTCGTCGTTGCGGACGAGGCCCTGCTGCGTACGGCCGCTGATCGGCTCGATGAGGCCGCGGTCGGGATCGATGCGGAAATCTTTGTGGCCGAGTGCGACCGTTTCGCCGGTGATCTCCGACTTGATGTTGCCGCCGAACAGCCCGCACGAGCCGTAGACCCAGCCGTCGAGTCCATAGGTCAGGCTGTTGACGCGGGCCTGATAGTTTTCCGTGCCGAAGCCGGTGAACAACACCCGGCGGACATCGGCCCGGTCGTCGCCGTCGGTGTCTTCGGCGTACAGAATATCCGGCGCGGCACAGACGAGGACGCCGTTCCGCCAGACCGTCACGCCGGTCGGAAACGGCAGGCCGTCGAGGAAGACCGTCGAGCGATCGTAGACGCCGTCGCCGTCGTCGTCGCGGAGAATCCTGACCTTGCCGCCCGGCTCGAAGTTGCCCTGCAAGCCCGCGGGGTAATCGTGCATCTCGCAGACCCACAGCCGGCCGTCGGGACCGAAGTCGATGGCCACCGGGTCGGTCGTCAACGGCTCGGCGGCCACCAGTTGCAGCATGCAATTGGCGGGGACGTTGATTCGCTTGAGCGATTGCGGCGGCGTCAACGGCGGCGGCTCGGCGGAGGCTTGCGAGCGCGGACGGAAAGCCGCGGGGACTTGCCGCAGGACTTCGTCGATGATGCGTTGCTCGACGCCGGTCTGCAGTTTGGCGGGCCAGTCGTAGTACGTCATCGCGCTCGCCCCCTCGTAACCACCTTCGGCGAGCACGCGTTCCGAGGGGATGTAGCAGGGAGTGTCGTTGGCGTAGGCGGTGATCCACACCCGGTCGCGGTCGAGCTCCTTCCGCAGCCGCAGGGCGTAATCGACGACGACTTCGCCGGGGAGAAACACCATCGCCAGGCTGTCGCCGAAGGCCCACGTCTGAATCGGATAACCGACCTTCATCGGCAGCGCTTCGCCCCGGTCGAGCTTCGCCAACTGCACCTGGGCGTGATAGCCGATGTAGCTCCCCTTCGCGACCAGTTGCTCCCAATGCGACCGCGGCGGAGTGTCGTCGAGCGGGAGGTCGATCCGTTCCAGCGTCGTCGACAGCGGACCGTGGATCGGCCGCAACGCGCCGTTCAGCACGCGGGCGACTTCGGTCGCGAGTTCCAGTCCCTGCGCGCGGGCCACGTCGACTTTGTCGCCGGTGACGCCGGAGGTCGGATTCTGGTCGGCTCCGCAACCGATGGAGACGAGCGCCACGACGCCGGGATGCTGCCGCTCGAACGCTTCGGCCGCGAAGCCGGGCCAGTCGCCGCCGATGAAGTTGTGCGACAGCGTGACCGCGTGGCAGGCGTACGTCGTCAGCACGGCCCGCAGTTTGCCGTCGGGCGACTTGACCGCGAGCACCGGCAGGTTGTGATCGATCGGCCCCGTTGCCGAACGGCGATTCTTCGCGAAGCCGATTTCGCCGACGCCCCAGAACAACTTCGCCGGCTGGCGATCCTTGAGGGCGGCGATCGCGACCCGTTCGAGGTGATCGGTGAACTCTTTCGTATATCGATCGATATGCGCCTGATGGTCCGGCGGGACGGGCAGTCCGAACAGCGTCGGCAGCACGCCGGACAGCATGGGGGCCGTGTGCGTGTGCGTGCCGGTGACGGTCAACCGCTCGGATCGCACGCCGCGCGACTGCAACCGGCGGGCGAGCTCCCGCACGACGGCGTCGGGGACGCCGGTGGTGTCGACGGCGAGGAACACCGCCGGGCCGTCCGTATCCGAGCCGATGGCAAGCGCCCGGGCATGAATCGGGGCGGTGACCCCTTCCGACTCCGTTCGCCGAAACCCAAACCCGCTGAGCCGGATGGGGTAGTCCGGCGTAATGTCCTGCATCGCCACGCCGACGAGATACGAGTCGGCCGCCTCTGCGGCGACCGCCGTCCGTTCGAGGCCGGACCACCCACAGAAAATCACGCAGACCCAGACACGGTGCCAGAGCATTTCCGCCACTTTCGGATCCTGTCGAGAGAGAAGACCGACAATCCAGCGCACGGGGATGATATGGGAACCCATCGCCGGCTGTCGATGATTCGGCGGTTGCTTCGGCAGATCGCACTCAGGCTCACGAGAGAGATGCGGAGTCAGCGGACTCCCCGGACTTGGCTCACGACCCGCCCGGCTGGTATTGTGACGGAACGCTCCCACGCGAACCTCCGTTCCGGTTCGCCTGTCTGCGGGTTTCAAGAACGAGGTGTTGACGGTGTCCGACGGTCCGAATTTCGACAAGCACGAGCTGATCCCCGTGATCGCGCAGGATGCGGCGTCGGGCGATGTGCTGATGCTCGCTTACATGAACCGCGAAGCCTATGCGGAGACGCTGCAGACCGGCCGGGTCTGTTACTACAGCCGCAGTCGGCAAAAGCTGTGGCGAAAAGGGGAAGAAAGCGGCAACGTGCAGGAGCTGCGCGAACTGTTCTACGACTGCGACGCCGACACGCTGCTGGTCAAGGTGAACCAGATCGGCGGGGCGGCGTGCCACGAGGGCTTCCGCAGTTGCTTCTTCCGCCGCATCGATCCGCAGACGCAGGCCGTGTCGGTGGTGGGCGAGCGGGTGTTCGATCCGAAAGCGGTTTACAAGCATTCGTGACATCGTGTCCGGCCCCCTCTCCCCCGTCTTCGGGGGAGAGGGTCGGGGTGAGGGGGCGAGCGCTTCCTGCCGGAGCGAAGATCATCACGATCAGAGTGACAACGGCCTGTCATCAGCGGGTGTGGGAGCGACCGGCCCCCTCACCCTAACCCTCTCCCCCGAAGACGGGGGCGAGGGGACCAAACCAAGAATCTGTTTCAGTCAACATCCCAACCTTGCTCCAGCGGAAGCGCCTCGCATGTCGGACAAACTCATCAAGCTCGGAATCCCCGCAGGCAGCCTGCAGGAGGCGACGGCGGAGCTGTTCAAGAAGGCCGGGTACAACATCAAATTCCAGTCGCGGTCGTACTACCCGGAGATCGACGACGCGGAGATCGAATGCCTCTTGATCCGCGCGCAGGAGATGGCGCGGTACGTCGAGCAGGGGATTCTCGACGCCGGGCTGACCGGCTACGACTGGATCGCCGAAAGCCAGGCGCAGGTCCACGAGATCTGCGAGCTGATGTTCTCGAAGGTCAGCCGCCGGCCGGTCCGCTGGGTGCTGTGCGTGCCCAACGACTCAGCGGTGCAGTCGGTCAAGGATCTGGAGGGGATGCGGATCGCGACCGAAGCCGTCGGGCTGACGAAGGCGTTTCTGGCCAAGCACGGCGTGACCGCCGCCGTCGAGTTCTCGTGGGGGGCGACGGAGGTCAAGCCGCCGCGGCTGGCCGATGCGATCGTCGAAGTCACCGAGACCGGCAGCTCGCTGCGCGCGAACAATCTGCGGATTGTCGCCGAGGTCCTGCAGAGCACGACGCGGTTCATCGCCAACCGCACGGCCTGGGCCGATCCGTGGAAGCGCAGCAAACTCGACAACATCGCGCTGATGCTGCAATCGTGCCTGGCGGCCGAGACCAAGGTGGGCCTGATGATGAACATTCATCGGGCCAACCTGGAGGCCGTGCTGAAGCAGTTGCCGTCGCTGCAGAAGCCGACCGTCGCGCCGCTGTCCGACCCCGACTGGGTGGCGGTCAACACGATCGTCGACGAAGCCTACGTCCGGCAGATCATCCCGCAGCTCAAGGGGGCCGGCGCGCGGGGGATTGTGGAGTATCCGATTTCGAAGATTATCGACTGAGTTTGTCAGTGGTCAGTTGTCAGTGGCAAGAAGCGAGCCACCGCATCTTCTTCACAACTGACAACTGACAACTGACTCTCAACCGCCCGCAAGCGCCGCCATCAGGTCGTCCGAAATGTTGAAGTTCGCGTTGACGTTCTGCACGTCGTCGTGATCTTCGAGGGCGTCCATCAGCTTGAGGACGGTGCGGGCCGTTTCGCCGTCGAGGTCGATGGTGTTGGCGGCGATGCGAGTCAGCTCCGCCGAGTCGGTCGCGATGCCGGCCGCTTCGAGCGCGGACGCGACGGCCTGGAAAGCGTCGGGGGTGCAGTACACTTCGAAGACGTCGCCAGATTCCTTCACGTCGCTGGCGCCCGCTTCCAGGGCGATCTCGAACAGGCGGTCTTCGGAGACGCTGGCGGAGGACACCTGCAAGAGCCCCGTCCGCTCGAACATCCAGGCGACGCAGCCGGTGGTCCCCAGGCTGCCGCCGTGGTTCTCGAAGATTTTGCGAATCTCGCCGGCGGTCCGGTTGCGGTTGTCGGTGAGGATTTCGCACAACACGGCGACGCCGCCGGAGCCGTAGCCCTCGTACATCACTTCGTCGTAACTCTCGCCGCCCAGTTCGCCCGTCCCCTTTTTGACGGCTTTTTCGATGGTGTCGGCGGGCATGCTCGCCTTTTTGGCGCGGTCGATGGCGTACCGCAGCGCGAGATTCGCCGCCGGATCGCCGCCGCGCTTGGCCGCCACGATGATCAGTCGCGCGAGCTTGCCGAAGACTTTGCCGCGCTTGCGGTCAACGATCCCCTTTTTGGCGGAGATGTTGGCCCAGTGAGAGTGTCCAGCCATGATGAGATGAGGATTGAGGGTCTAGGGTTGAGGGCAGAAATGGTTAGCCGCGACCCGGAGGCTTTGCGCAGGGGAGCGCTGCATGGAACTCGCACCCCGTGATGCGCGCTCCCCTGCGCAAAGCCTCCGGGTCGCGGCTAACGAGATCACGGTTTATCCGGCGTGGCCGGTTTGGGCGTGCCGGGTTTGGGGCGGTGCTCCATCAGTTTCATCTTGAGGCGCTCGACGAGCTTGTCGTCGGGGTACTTCTCGGCGGTGGATTTTTCCAGCCCCTTCTCCCAGGCGGAGACGGCCTTGTCGAGTTGGCTCAGCTTGTGGTAGCAGTCGCCGAGGTGCTCCCAGATGGTGCCGTCGCCGCCGCTGGGAATCGCGGTGGCCTTTTCCAACGGCTCGATGGCTTCCTTCGTCTTGCCGAGCTTGAACAGCACCCAGCCGAGGCTGTCGAGATACGCGGCGTTCTCCGGCTCGGACTTCACCGCTTTGCGGATCATGACCTCGGCCTGCTCCAGGTTCTTCCCCTGATCGGCGTAGAGGTACCCGAGATCGTTGTTGACCGACGGGTTTTCCGGCTCTTCCTTGAAGACGACCTCCAGGATCTCCTCGCCCTTGCGGATTTCCCCCTGCTGGACGTAGATCGCCGACAGGCTGAACTGACATTGGCGGATCACCTTTTTCAGGTTCGCATCGTTCGAGCCGGCGTGCGTTTCCAGAATCTGCTGGAAGCGCTTGATGGCTTCGTCGAACTGGCGACTGTGGTAGTAAACCCAACCTTCATAGAACTCGAACAGCGGCACGTGCGGGAATTCGCGTCGCGCCTCCGCAATGGCTTCCAAGGCGGCCTCGGTCTGTCCGGCATACTCGCGGGCCTGAGTCAATCCGAGCAGGAACTGGGCCTTCAGTTCCGGCGGCAATTTGATCTTGATCGCCTCCGCGTAGACATCGGCCGCTTCGGCGAATCGGTCGGCCTCCATCAGCATACCGACCCAGTCGCGGTACGCCAGCACCCGGCGGTCCATGTCGAGCGCCACCGCCAGCTTGAAGAACTCGCTGGCGTCCTCGAACCGCTTCAGTTCCGCCCCGACCTTCGCGAGCAGGTACGCCTCCTCGAAGCTCAACTGCGGCGGCTCGGCTTTGGATTGCGCCCGGCCCGCGGCCAGCAGGGCGTCCACCAATGCGGCATCGGCGACGACCGCCTTGAGTTCGGTGTCGAACTGATCCAGCCCCTCCTGCCCCAACTTCGACAAGCCGCGGCCCAGAACGTCGAGCAGTTCGTCGGCCCGCTTCATTCGCCGCAACACGCCGGCGAGTCCCAGGAAGCCCGGTGCATCGCCCCCGCCGCTCAAGACGGCTTCGTAGACCCTTTTCGCGCGTTCGAGTTCGCCGGCTTCCATCAGCGTGTCGGCGTAGGCGTATTGCAGTTGATTGTTGCGCGGATCTTTCTCCGCGAGGGCTTCCAGCCGGCCGACGAGTTCGTCGCTGCGATTGAGCTTCTTGAGAATGTCGGCGAGCAGTTGATAGGCTTCGCGACCCTTGGACTGGCGCTGCTCGTCGAAATACTTCTGCAGCTCGGCGAGGGCTTCCTCGGCCTTGTCGGACAGCAGGTGAATGCGGGCCCGGTAGAAGGTGAGGTTGCCCGCCGACGCCCGATTCGCCTTGGCGGCGGCCTCGAAGGCCTCCCACGCGAGTTCCAGACGGCCCCCTGCCATCAGCACCTGGCCGATGCGCTCGTAGCTGGTCTGCGCGTTGGACAGCAGGGCGGAGCGGGCGCGGAAATCGAGCTCGTACTTCTGCGGATTCTTGATGGCGTCGAACACCACGGCGTACGCATCGGCGGCCTTTTGCGGCTGCCCCGTCACCTGATAGAGCTTGCCCAGTTCGATATTGAGCATCACGAACGTCGGCGACTCCTTGTCAAGCTTGGACGACTTCAGCGCCTGTTCGAGATACTTGAGGCCGGAGGCGAAATCCTGCTGCGCGGCGAACTGCGCGCCAATGCGAAGCTGGAGTTCGTAGTCGTCGGGGTCGAGTTCGGCCGCCTTGATGGCATAACGGATGGCTTCTTCCGCCCGGTCAAGTTCAATCGCCAGCGGGACCAGCGACCGGTAGACCTCGACCGCTTCGGGATCGAGCTCCACCGCCTTGAAATACTGCTCGAGCGCTTCCTTGGACTGTCCGCGCTGCTCGAGCAGCCGGCCGGTGGCGTAGCGCGAGATGGCTTCCAGCCGGCTTTGCAAGGCGGGCGTGCGCGGCTTGATGGGGGCGAGCGGAGACAGCACGTCGTCCGCCTCCTGCAACCGCCACCCGGGGCCGACCGACGATTCGGCGGCGGAGAGCGCCGTGCTCACCAAGGCCCAGCCCGCGACCATACCGAGCGTCTGACGGACGATGAATCGGTTCATGAAGATCGACTCCTGGACGCGGGAGCCGACCGGCGCGCGGTCCGTTCTCCCGAGGCTGTTACACCGCATCATTGTAGAGTCACCGGCATCCATCACCAAGCAGACTTCGACAGAAGATGGCGGCGAGCGTCCCGGGTCAGCCCTTTCGGGCCGGTTTCTTGGCAGCGGCCGCCTTCACAGCGGGTGCCTTCTTCGCCGGAGCCGGTTTCGCCGACTTGGTTGCGGCCTTCTTCACGGGCTTGGCGGCGGCCTTGACCGGCTTGGCAGCGGCCTTCGCTCCCTTGGCGGGTGCGGCCGGTTCGACCGCCGGTTTCGGCCGGGCTTTGATCGCGGGCGGGCCGGACTTGAACAATTCCGTCAACCGGTCGATCGCCGTGCCGGCATCGTGGCCGTCCGCCGGATGCGGATATTTGCCCGGATCGAAGGCCGCGCGAATCTTGGGGTCGGCCGCGGCGCAGCGGATGGCAAAGCAGAACTGCAGCGCCTCGGCTTTGCGGATCAGCGACTTCAGGGAATCGCCCGCCTGGTCGGCGGTCTGATTCGGGGCCGCCAGCCCCATCCAGATGACGAACCGCGTGGAAGACTCATCCAAGGGCAAAAGATGCGCACCGACCGCCTGCTGCAACGTGAACGTGCGCACGAATGGCGAGAGGTGCTTGATCTTGGCCAACTGCTTCATCGCCAGTTCGAGCGTCTTCTTCCGCAGCGACTCAAACTCGAAATTGAACGTCTTCTCGAAGACGTATTGCAGAATGCTGCGGGAGCGGAAGGCGCGCCAGTCGGGATCGGACATCCCCTCGAACGCCGGCTCCAGCTCGGAGATCGCCGAGACGCGGGCTTCGTTCAGGTCGGGAAACAGCGTGTGCAGCCGCGCGTAGGCCCGTTCCGCCTGATCGACGTTCACGTCCTCCAGGCAGGTGGCGTACAACATGGTTTCCATCACCGCCCGGTCGAGCTTGGGCACGGTGATCTTGTACCGCTTCTTGAGCAGCGGCAACAGCTTCTTGACGACCGACTGACGATCGGCGGTCTTGGCGCGGGAACTCGATGCCATGGGTCTCTCGCGAGGGGATCGGCAATCGCCGTTCGGTAGGGTCATTCGCCCGGAGTCGGGTGCGACGGCTCCGCGGGGTCGGGGGAGGCTGCGATTTCGTCGTTGATGACGTCGGCTTCGTCATCGGCTTCGTCGTCGGAATCGGTCTCTTCCGCCGGGGGGCCCATCGCCTCGCGCAACAGTCGCGAGGTCTCGGTGCTGCGTTTCACCGCCGGATCGAGCACGAATTTGAGGACGGGAGTGTACCGGGTCTGCAAGCGATCGGCGAGTTTCGCCTGGATGAACCCGCGGGCCGATTCCAGCCCGTGCAGACACAACGACTGCTCTTTGGGACTACCCATGACCGAGACGAACACCCGGGCCGTCTTCAAATCGGGCGACGCTTCGGCCCCCAGGACCGTGACGTTCTTCACCCGCGGATCGCGCAGCTCGAACAAAATGGTCGTGCTGACCGTCTCGCGAATGGCTTCGGCCGCTTTCGCCAACCGTCGCGTTGTCATGCCGCTGTCCTGGGGTGTCGATCAGTCGTCGGGGGGGAAACCGGGTCCGTCAATCCAGCGTCCGCCGGATCTCTTCGATCTTGTAGGCTTCCAGCAGGTCGCCTTCCTTGATGTCGTTGAAACCTTCGAGGCGGATGCCGCACTCCATGCCCTCGCGGACTTCGCGGGTGTCGTCTTTTTCGCGACGGAGCGAACCGATGGCGTAGTCGTTGAGAATCTTCTGCTCGCGGATCAGATGGATGCGGTGCGAGCGCTCGATGTTGCCGTTCAGCACGCGGCAACCGGCGATCGTGCCGAACCGGCTGATCGAGAACAGCCGCAGCACGATCGCGCGGCCGGTGATGACTTCCTTCTGCTCCGGCTTGAGCATCCCTTCGAGGATGCTGCGGATGTCGTCGGTCACCTCGTAGATGATGTTGTAGCGGCGGATGTCGACCCCGGACCGCTGGGCCGACAGCTCGGCGCGGTCTTCGGCGATGACGTGGAAGGCGATGACGACCGCATTCGACGCCGAGGCCAGCGAGACGTCGCTTTCGTTGACGCCGCCGATCCCCTCGTACAGGATTTTGACGCGGAATTCGGGGTGCTCGAACTTGCCGATCTCGTGCCGCAGCGCCTCCAGCGAGCCGGGGGTGTCGGCCTTGACGATGAGCGACAGGTCCTGGACTTCGCCTTCTTTGACGCGGTTGAGGATGTCCTCCAGCGTGCGCTTCGACGAGCGGTTGGCGAGATGTTCGGTGCGGCCGCGCTGTCGGCGGTCCACGGCGATCTGGCGAATGAGGTCCATGTCGTCGATGGCGAGGAACCGGTCGCCCGCCTCGGGAACGATGTCCAGCCCGGCGACCTTCACCGGCATGGACGGCGGAGCTTCGGCCAGCTCCTGGTCGTGCTCGTTGTACATCGCGCGGATGCGGCCATAGGCGTTGCCGCACAGCACGGCGTCGCCGACCTTCAACGTTCCCTTCTGGACGACGAACCACACCAGCGGGCCGCGGCCTTCGTCGCGGAAGGCTTCCAGGCAGACGCCGCACGCCGGCCGTTCGGGATTCGCGCCGTACTCGTTCAGCTCCGCCGTGAGCAGCAGAGTGTCGAGCAGGTTGTCGACCCCCTTGCCGGTCAGGCCCGAGGTCCGCACGACCTCCACGTCGCCGCCCCATTCGGCGGCCAGCACGTTTTGCGCGGCGAGATCCTGCAGCACCCGCTGCTCGTTGGCTTCCGGCAGGTCGATCTTGTTGAGCGCGACGACCATCGGCACGCCGGCGGCGCGGGCATGCGCGATGCTCTCGATGGTCTGCGGCATCACGCTGTCGTTGGCGGCGACCACCAGCACGACGATGTCGGTCACGTTCGCGCCGCGGGCCCGCATCTCGCTGAACGCGGCATGACCCGGCGTGTCGACGAACGTCAGCTTCCTGCCCTGCTTGTCCACCTGATACGCCGCGATGTGCTGCGTGATGCCGCCGAATTCGCCGGCGGCGACATTCGCCGAGCGGATCTGGTCGACCAGCGTGGTCTTGCCGTGGTCGACGTGCCCCAGGATGGTGATGATCGGCGGTCGGGGTTTCAGCATCTCGGCGGGTTCGGCTTCCTCGAAGATCTCCCGCAGTTCCTCCTCGACGTCCTTGTCCTTCTTGATGGTCAACTCGACGCCGAGCTCGAGCGCGATTTCCAGCGCTTCGTTTTCAGTCAGCGTGGTGTTGATCGTCACCATTTCGCCGCGGGCGAACAGAATGCTCATCAGCGATTTGGCCGGCCGCCCCATCGCTTCCGACAGCGTGCGAACTGTGATCGGGAGTTCGACCTCGGCGGCCGTCTTGAACTGCGTCCCGCCGGTCGACCGATGGGAGCGCCGTTTCCTGATGACGGAGCGGCCGTCGCCTTCTTCCTCACCCTTGCGGCCGGGCACCGGTCGCTTGGTACGGCGCGCCTGCCGGCTTTCTTCCAGCCCCATGCCGCCGGCGCGGTCGCCGGGCTTTTTCGGCCCCTTCTTGTCGTCGACGACTTCCTCATCGACGCGGCGCTTGTGCTTGTCGGCGGTTTTCTGGAGGTGCGCCGCGAGCGGGCTGGCGGACCGCATCTCATTCGGCGTGAGCTTGATGTCCGGCTTCTGCGCCTTGGGCTCGTCCGGCTTGCCGGCTTTCGCCTGCGGGCCTTTGAAGTTGGGGATCGCGGCGATCTGGGCGACCGACGATTGCCGTCCGCGCGAGGGCTTGCTTGCGAGCTGTCGCGACCCCTGCGTGTCGGATGTGCCGCGAGCCTGCATCGGCTGCATCACGCGGTGCGGGCGGCCTGCGCCCGAGGCCGAGACGTAATCGGACCGCTGCAACGGTGCGGCCTTGTTGCCGGGATCGGGACTGCCGAGCGGCCCCTCATCGTCGGAGACATCGGAGGCGCCCTCGTCGGCTTCCGCCGCCACTGGCGGCGCGGCTTCGGGAATCTCTGCGGCTTCCGCGGGAACGTGAGAAACATCCGCTTCGTCCGCCGGAGCAGAGACGTCAACCGGCGGGGCCTCCGCCTCGTCCGGCGCCTCGGCCTCCGGCGGCTGCTCGGACTCCTGCGGACGCATCCGGCCGCCAGGCGACCGGGCGACCATCGTGTTCATGTTGCGAATCGGCCGCACTTTACTGACTTCGACCACCGCTTCTTCGCGCTTCTGCGCAGCGGCCTTGTCTTCGGTCGACGCCGGTTCGGCCGGGCGGTTGCCCTTGAGGAAGGCGACGACCTGGTCGCGCTCCTCCGGAGTGATGCTGGCGAGCACGTTCTTCGCCGCCACCCCCGCCTTGGCACAGTGCTCGATCAGCTGCTTGCTGTCGATGTTGAGCTCTTTGGCAAGAGCGAAAATGCGGATCTTCAAACGGTGAGTCCTCGGGGCCGGATCGAGTGATTGCAGTTGTGTAGGGCAGCAGTTTCGTCACCCGGCGCGCCGCTCATGGGCCGGCCGGCATCGGGACGTCAGTCGAGACACCAAATTCATTTCCACACGTCATGCATACGGGCTGTCGGCAATGTTCCTTCGGAAGAACAGATTCAGTTCAGGATTCCGGCACCGGTTCCGGTTCGATCGGAGCCACTGGCGGCTCCTCGGTCAGTGTCGCCACATCGGCCACGTCGGTTGCTGTGGCCACCTCGGTCCCATCGGATGCGGCGGCCACCGCCGCGGCGGCCGCTTCGGCGTGATGGGCGGCGGCGGCCTGCTCCCGCTCCA
>JAWXBB010000313.1:0-9241 GCA_034439795.1 Planctomycetaceae bacterium
GCGGGGGGCGGCGCCGTGGGGGGGGGGGGGGGGCGCGGGGTCGAGCAAGCCCTCGACGACGCCGCGAGCCTGGCGTCTTCACTCGCCCGCGACACGCCCGGGGCCGCCGCGCCGATGGCCAGTCGCCAACCCTTCCGGCGCGTCTAAGGACGCGGGTGAAATCGCCGCTGCGCATCCTTGAACCGCGTCGAATCGACGTGCGTGTAGATCTGCGTCGTGGCGATGTCGGAGTGACCCAGCAGTTCCTGCACCACCCGCAGGTCGGCCCCACCCTGGAGCAGATGAGTCGCAAACGAGTGCCGCAGCAGGTGCGGGTGTACGCCCTTCAGCCCCGCACGCAGCGCGTTCTTCTTCACCAGTTGCCACACCGCCACCCGCTCCAGCGGCCGGCCGGTGCGTGACAGCAACAGTCGCCCCGCCGACTTGTCCCCGGTCTGCTCGATCAGCCTCGTCCGGCACCCGTCGATGTACTCCCGGATCGCGGCCTGTGCCGGCTTGCCGATCGGCACCAGCCGCTGCTTGTTCCCCTTGCCGCTGACGAGCACCACCCCGAGCGTCGGCTGCAAGTCCTTCACGCGAAGATCAGCGACCTCGCTGGCCCGCAGGCCGCAGGCGTACATGAGTTCCAGCATCGCCCGATCGCGCAAGTGCAGCGGCATCGCCGTCGGCACCGCATCCGGCTCCGGCCGCGGGGCGCTCAGCAGCGCCTTGATCTGCCCCGGCGAGAGCAACCCCGGCAGTTTCTTCCAGCGCGTCGGCCTGTCCAGATAGTCCGCTGGGTTCTCTGGCAATCGTCCCGTCGAAACCAGCCAGCGAAAGAACACCTTGAGCGTCGCCAGGTGCCGCACGATGCTCGCCGGCGCAAGCTTCCGCTCGTGGTGCAGCCACGACAGATGCCGCGACAGATCCCGCGGCCGCACCTCGCCGATGACCGTCCGGCCCTGTTCGCTCAGGTCGATCAACAAGTCGCGCAGATCGCGCTGGTACGACTCCAGCGTGTTGGCCGACAGCCCGCACTCGACGCGGATGAACGCGGTGAACGGCCCGACCAGCGCGTGCAGCCCTGGAGCGATGCGCTCGTCGGCAGGGGCCGGCGACGAACGACGAAGCCGCGGCCGCTCGGTCGATCGGCGGGCGATGGCAACAGCGCTTGGCACGTTCCCTCAATCGACCAAATGCCCCCCAAATCGTGGGCAGTTTCGTGGGCGGTTTCGTCCGTAACTCAGTCCCGCCAGGCCTTCACTACGACGCCGTCACGCACCTGCACGAACGCAGCGCTCTGCGAGGTGCTCGAATCGCTCCCGCTGTACAGCACGAACACCGAGCCGCGGCCGGACTTCGTTTTGGTGTACTCCCACTTCCAGATCTCGCTTCCATCGTCCAGTGTGGTCGTGCTGCTCGGGTTGCCGAATGTCGCCAGCACCCAGTCGATGCGTGTCGTCCCAGGCTCCACCTGCGAGAAGGTCGACGGCCCGACATACGCCCCGCTCGTCTGAGTGTTGGAGTGGCCGCTCACCAGACATCCGCCCATCGCCCCCGCCGCTGCGATCGCGATCACAAGCTTTGCAACGCCAAAAACCTGCCTCATGATGAACCTCCTGCCGATTGGCAAGAACAGCATACCGCATTCTTCGCCGCAAGTTGAGCCAAGCGGCTCCAGCGGCCAACTCTCCCTTGCATTCCGCTCTGAAGCAGCGCGGGTCCGTCGCCGGGGGCAAAGCGAGTCCGCGAGCGCTGCCCCCGGAACAGGTCATTGGTCAATCTGCCCCGGCAGGGGCACGATGCCGACAAACGAAAAACCGCCCCAAGGCTTCCCTTGGGGCGGTCGAATGCATCTCGAAGGTCTATCTCGGATTAGCCGAGAAGCTGCAACGCGGCCTGGGGCTGCTGGTTCGCCAGAGCCAGGATGTTGGTCGAAGCCGACACCAGGATCTGGTTCCGGGTCAGGGCCGCGGTTTCCGTTGCGAAGTCGGCATCGCGGATCGTGCTCTCGGCGGCCGTCGTGTTCTCCAGCGACACGCTCAGGCTGCGGATCGTCGCGCCCACGTTGTTCTTCTGGAACGCGCCCAGCCGGCCGCGGAGGCTCGACACCTGGTCGATGGCCTCATTGACCACCTTCTGGGCGGCGGTCAGGTTGCCGTCGACCACGTTCTTGCTGCGTCCGTTGGCGAGGTCGCTCAGATAGCCCAGCGTGGTGTTTCCGAGCTTGCGGGTGGCCACATCGGCGATGCCGATCGAGACCTTGCCGGCAATATCGACCTGGCCGGCGAGCTGGAAGTCGGCCCCGCCGCCGTCGATGGTGAAGGCGGCGACGCTGGCACGCGCCTGCGCGGTCGCGTCGTCGAAGGTGATCGACACGTCGAGGAAGTCGGTGTTGACCCGGGCGGTCTTGCCGTCGGCGGTCGCGCTGATGCCGTTGATGGTGGCGACAATGTCCTGCCCGGTGTCGCGGATGCCGTTGCCGGCGGCGGTGGAGTTGTAAGCCACCGATGAGGACGAGTCGGGCGTGCCGTAGTCGTCCGCCGTGAGGTTGTAGATACCGACGCCCGTGCCGCTGATGCCCGCGTCATTGACGACGCGAACCGTGACGAACGAGTTGCTGCCGAACTCGCTGCTGGACAGAATGATGCCGCTGCTGGGCGAGCTGGCTTCGACGCCGGTCACGTCGGTGAACGTGTTGATCGCCGCCGCGATGGCCGCATCGGTGGTGCCGGAAGCGAAACTCAGCTCGCGGGAGCCGAGGCTGCCGGTGATCTCGATGGTGAAGGAGCTGCTGCTTCCGGCCAGATCGAGCGCGCCGCCGGTCGAGAGCACCAGCCCGGCCCTCTGGGCCGAGGTGGTCACGATCGCGTTCACGTCGATCGTGCCCCCGGTTGTCAGCTTGGCGCCGTTCACGCTGAAGTCGGTCACGCCGCCATTGACATTCGTCGCCGTGTAATTCAGGTTGCCGTTCAGCAGCTTCTTGCCCTGGAACGATGTCGAGCTGGAGATGCGGTCGATCGTCTGAAGGATCGAATCGATCTGAAGCTGGTTCGCGGCCTTCTCCTGCGTGGAAAGGCCCGCGGTGTTGGCCGTGTTGGTGATCAGGCCCTGCAGCTCCGTCAGCAGGCCGCTGACTTCCTGCAGACCGCCCTCGGCGATGTTGGCGACCTGGTCGGCCCGCTCGGCGTTGTTGATCGCCGCATTCAGCGAGGCCTTTTCGCTGCGGAGATTCTCCGAGGCGATCAGCCCGGCCGGATCGTCCTTGCCGCGGTTGATCCGGAGGCCGGTGCTGAGCCGCTCCAGCGACTTGTTGAGAGAGAAGTTGTTGCTGCCCAGCACACGCTGAGCGATCAAAGACTGGACGTTCGTATTGATGCGACTCATGAAGACCTCCGTGCACTCGTACCCGGCGTCCGAGCGAACGCCTAAAAATCCATGGGGGGGGATGGCCGCGCCGTCCCGACCCCTGTTTGACAGGCGCCCGCGTCAGCGGACTGGTGCGCCCCGCCCGGCATCCGTACCGGGCATCGAGTCACCTTCGGCTCCTATCCGGGAAGTCGTCGGTCGGCTGGTGGGATCGGTTGAGACGCGGGCCGGGTTAAGTCCACGAAGAGCGAGAAGCACAAAATTTCACGCTCATCAAAAAAAAGACCGCCCCCGGATTTCTCGGGGGCGGAGTCGAAAGTTCACCGCGTTTCTGAAACGAGCCTCAAGTCGGCCCCGGAAAACCCGAAGCCCGCCACGATCGCTCCTTTATCGGAGCAGCTGCAGCACGCTCTGTGCCTGCTGGTTCGCCAGCGACAGCACGCTCGTCGATGCGCTCGTCAGGATCTGAGACCGCGTGAGCGCGCTGGTCTCCTCCGCGAAGTCCGCATCCCTGATGCGCGAGCCGCTCGCCGTCAGGTTCTCGATGGCCGCCTGGAGCGACCGCACGTTGGTCTGAAGCGTGTTCTTCTCGAAGGCACCTAACCGCCCGCGGATCACCGCCACCTCGTCGATCGCCGACGCCAGAACCTTGCTGGCGTTCTCGAAGTTCTTCGAGCGAAGATCGTTGATGCCGCCCGAGCGGATGGATGAGAGGAACTGCACCGTTCCCTCTGGATTGCTGTCCGTGGGAATGATGGTGCCGCCCAGCCGCGAGGCCGCCAGCGACTGGATGCCGATGTTGGTCTGCTGGCTGGTGTTCACGTCGCCGCCCAACTGATACAGCGCCCCGCCGCCGGTGATGTAGAACCGGCTCGTCGAGTTGTTGGTCGTGCCGAATGTGGCCGTCAGGTCGAGGCTCAGCGACAGCGAGGTCTGGTTCTCCACTCCGAGCTTCAGCCCGTCGCCCGTGGCCACGTTGCCGTTGATGATCGCCGACACGTCGCGACCCGCATCGCGGTTCGCCGTCGTGAGCGAGCTGACGAACGTCGGATCGCCGAACGAAACCGTGCCGCGATTGGTGTCGTCGCTCACCGAATAGGTCTGGAAGAACCCGCCCCCGATAGGCTCGTTCAGCCGCTTCACCGACACGAACTGGCTCGTGCCGAATGCGACCGAGTCGAACCGAAGCCCGCTTGTCGGGCCAGCTCCCAGGAGCGCCGCGGAGATGCCGGTGGCCTGCTTGAAGTTGTTGATGGCCGCGGCGATGTCCGTGACGCTCTGCCCCGAGAGAATCTCCAGCGTCTGCACGCCCAACGGGCCGGCAACCTCCAGCGACACCGTCGACAGGAACACGCCCGTCGCCGCCGACAGAAACAGCGACGCCGTCTGCGCCGAGTTGATGACCTGTACGTTGACTTGAATGTCGGGTTGCCCGGCAAAGTTTGCGCCGTGGATCGACGCCCTGGCGATGTCCGTTCCTTGCAGCCCCGAAAGCACATAGTCCAGCGATCCGTTTAGCAGCTTCAGGCCGCCGAACGAGACGCTGTTCGAGATCCGCGTGATCGACTCGATCGCCGAGTCGATCTGAAGCTGGTTCGCCTGTCGCTCGGCGCTGGAGAGCGCGCCGGTGTTGGCCGCCTCCACCACCAGCCCCTTGATCGAGCTGAGCAGATCGCTCACCTCCGCCAGACCGCCTTCGGCCGTCGCAATCACCGAGCTGGCGCGATCCGAGTTGCTGACCGCCTGGTTGATCCCGCTGATCTCGCTGCGCAACCGCTCCGAGATGATCAGCCCTGCCGGGTTGTCGGCACCGCGGTTGATCCGCACGCCGGTCGCCAGGCGCTGAAGCCTGACCTCCAGGTCCGCGTTGGCCCGCCCGAGGTTTGCGCGGGCGATGAGACCGGGGATGTTCGAGTTAATTCTTGCCATTGCAATCCTCCGTGATTGCTGAGGTTTCGAGCGTGGTCTTCGGGGTCTGCGGTTCGTTCCTACGAGCGAGCCCCGAACGGAAACGTAAGGTGTTGTGAAAGCGTTGCGATTGCCGGTGCAGGGTGGCGCTCATGCGGTCTGCGCTCCGCCCTGCTGGGCCGTTGGAAACCCCGGCGGCGGTGTCGGGCGAATCACCCCGATCCGCGACGGCGGCGAAAGCCCCGCCGGTTTCACCTTGAACTTTGCGGCCGGATTCTCCCGCAGCCCCAACTCCGATCCGTTGATCTGAGAGGCCTTGTGGTTCTCCGCCTTGATCGCTTCGTACACTTCTTTGCGGTGTACCGAGATGCGCGTCGGGGCGGTAATCCCCAGTCGCACCTTGTCTCCGCGGATATCGACGACGGTGATTTCGATCTCGTCGCCGATCATGATGGTTTCGTCTCTCTGCCTGGACAGCACCAGCATAGTGATCGGCTCCTTCCTGGTAAGGTGCTGCGGCCGCTCGACACCCGCCCCGTTCGATCGTGAGGCGAGCGCTGCCCGTAAAGCTGCGGCCGATTGCGGCTCCGATCATCCGTGATCGAATCGCCGCGAAATGTTGGGGCCGGTAGCGCGTCGTGTAGTCGCGCCGGGCCGTTAGAACCATGTGCGGCGGCCGCGGCCTCTCAGGCCGACATCGCCCGCGGCGGTGTCGAGTGCGTTCCCGTCATCGGCTTGCCCACCGCGATCAGCGGGTGCCGCGTCGTCCACCGCTTCTCCGCCAGCACGAACTGCTCGCCCGTGCGGTTCAGCGTGTTGATCACCAGCGGACCCTGCATGTTGCCGGTCAGCGTCTGATCCACCTTGTTCACGATCACGAATACCTGCGCATCCTCCAGCTTCTTCAGCCCGAGTTCGCCGAGTTGCTCCGCCCTGATCGGCACCGAGAACTCGGGCACGAAGAAGGAAGGATCGGTGACGACGAACGCCAGGTTCGGATCGTCCAGCGATTGGAGCCAGAAAAACGCAGAGTCTTCCTGCGGCTCCAGCAGGCAGTATCTCTTGTGCTCGCTGAAGCCGAGCATGCCCTTGGGGAAGTGAATCACGCGGTCCTCCGCGATCTCCACCATACCGAACCGCGTCGTTCGCACTTGCATCGGTGCGCTCCGGATTGCCGGCCTGTCTTCCAGACTTTGCCCGGCTCCGTGCCGGGCGACTTCCTGTCTCGCCCCCGCGCGGCCGAACTCGCGGGGGCTCCATTCCGAAATCCGCCTTACCCGGCGCTAGCCGAGAAAGTCGAGAAGGCTCAGGCTCTGCGTCTGCACGCCGCTCTGCATTGCCGCCTGCAGCTGCGTCCGAAGCAGGTTGAACTGAATGCTCGCGCCCGCAAAGTCCAGATCCTGCACCCGCGAGAGCGATGTCCTGTCCAAGGTCTCCAGATCCTCCTGCCGCCGGGTCGATTGCTCGACCCGGTTGGCATATACGCCCACCAGCGCTCGGGTGGCCGCGAGCCGGTCCACCGCGCTGGTAAGAGCCTCTCCAGCAAGCGTGATGCCAGAGCTGTCATCGTTCCTCAGCGCGTCCCGCAGGTCGATCAACGCGGTGAACAGGTTGTCCACCCGTACCGCTGCACGATCTTGCGCGACCAAAGTTGCGCTCGTCGCGTCATAGATTCCTCCCTCGATCCCCAAATCCAGCGCCGCCGCTGAGTTGTTCAGCTTCTCCACCGCGATCGGCCCGCCCGTCACCCCTTGCGTGAACGCCAGCCCGTTGCCGCCATCGGTCAGCCCCGCCGTGAAATCTCCCGCCGCCAGCGCCGGTGCCGTTCCCACCACCGGCGGCAGACCGAGCGCCGTGTTGAACTCGTCGTTGATCCGGTCGATCACCGATTGCACATCCACCATGTCCTGCGGCCGCAGATCCACGTCGAACGCCTGGCCGTTCCCCAGCGTCACGCGAAAGTCGCTGTTGAACGCCGTCGTCGCCACGCCCGAAACCGGGTCGATCTGGTTGTCCACGATCCGCACGCCGCGCCCCGAGTTCAGCTCATCGATCCCGGTGTTCGTGTCGAACGTGCGAATGCCCAGCGCTGTCGCCGTGTTCGCCCCGCCCGGCACCTCCTCGATCGACATCGCCGGACCCGAAACCTCGTTGTAGATATTGAAACCGTTGCCCGCCTGGTTGATCTGGACCCGTGTCCCCGGCACGCCCGTCTCGATCAGGTTGCGAATGTCATCCACCGTCTCCGCCGTCGAAAGATCGATATCCGTGAACGTCGAAGTGTTTCCCTGGCCCAGCCGAATACGGATCGACTCCAGCGGCAGCGTCAACCCCGCCACCGCCGACAACGGCGTCAGCAGCGTGAGCTTCGGGTTCAAGTCCGCGCCCGCCGCGGCCGCCGCGTCGAACGGTGCCTGCGCCAGCCCCAGGTCGCGAGCCGTCGTGCCGCTGCCGACCTCAGAGAATGTCAACTGCGGGTTCGGTCCCCCCGGCACAACATCGATCGCAATCGACCCGCCCGAGATCGACACGCCTCCCGGTCCGAGAACCGTCGTTCCCTGGTTCGCCTCATACAGATTGATCGCGGCCGTGAGCTGATCCACCACGTCCTGCGTCGTATCCGCCGACGACAGATCGACCGTCGCCGTCGGCCCGCCGTTGAACGCGAACTGCACCGAGCCTTTCGCCACGCCCAGCCCGCGTCCGCCGCGGAGGTCCGACAGCCGCGTATCCGCCGTCAGCCCCGGGTTCATGTCGAGCTTGGATTGCAGCCGCCCCGAAGTGGCCCCGATGGCGTTTTCGCCACCGATGGTGATCGGGATGCCATCGTTCGCATCCAGATCGGTGAGCAGGCCCGAGCCTTGCCCGACATAGCGGAACCCGCCCCGCAGTTCCTCGATGGGTCGTCGCGTCGCTGTCGCACCGCCGAACACGTACAACCCGTTGGTCTGGCTATTGGCCAGCGTCAGCAGCGTGCGGAGCATCCCGTCGATCACCACCGCCTGCTGATCGCGCGTGACGGTGTCCGACTGCGCCCCGATCTGATCCGAGGCAATGTTCTTGGCCTCGAGGATCAGGTTCGATGCCGACCCCAGCGAACTGTCCAGATAGTCGAGTGTCCCCTGGGCCAGACTCAAGTTGTTCAGCCGCTGCTCTGTCCGCCCCAGCCGCTCCTGAAGTATGGCGATCGTCGTCGCACCGATTGGATCATCGCTGAACCGCTCCACCCGCTTCCCCGTCGCCAGTTGCGACTGCACCCCCAAAAGCCCCACACTTGTCCGAGTTACACTCGCAAGCAACAACTGGCTCGACAAGAGATTGGGTACACGGCTGAGATTGGCTGGAATGGCTGACATTGGAAAAGGTGATCGGTGAAAAAATTCAACTGCTCACCATCACTCGCTGCTCACTGCTCGGTTCTCATCCCACAATGCTCAAAAGCGTCTGCGTCATCTCATCCACGACCGAGATAAACCGCGCCGCCCCCTGATACTGCCGCTGAAAGTTCAACAGATTGATCGACTCTTCATCGATGCTCACCCCCGAGAGCGATTGCCGCTGCGCATCCAGGCTCTCCCGCACCAATCGCGTCGCGTCGGCCCGGTTGGCAGCGCTCGCCGCGTTGGCACCCACGTCGGCCGCGGCACTGATCCACGAGTCATTGATCGACTGGCCGCCCAGAGCCTGGTTCGCCTGATCGCGCAGCGCCAGAATGCCCCGCACCGCCGCTCCGTCATCCGGCTCGCCCGCGACCGTCAGCCCCGCGGCCAACAGCCCCGGCTGATCGTGCAGTGCCGCACGCACGGCGATGTCATTCGCATCCTTGCCCGTGAAAAACGTGTTGACCCCCAGCACCGCCAGCGCCCCCGACGAATCCTCGCTGAACGCGAAGCTGTACCCCTCGGCCGCGTCGATCTTGAGCGTGCCGTCAGGGTTCACCGTCGCCGCGATGTTGCTCACACCGCTCAGCGAGGCCGCGATCGAC
>JAWXBB010000314.1:0-9095 GCA_034439795.1 Planctomycetaceae bacterium
CGCCGCCGGCGAGCTGCCGCTCAAGGTCGGCGCGACGCTGCCGCTCCGTGGGTTGACAGGGATTGCCGCTCCGCGGTTGTTGCTGGTCGGTTTGGGGGCGGTCGGCGCTAAGCCGCAGGCGTTGGACCGGGCGTGGATGACGGCGTGGCGGTCGATCGCCGACAAACCGAATCTGCGGGTCGCCGCGCTCATTCCGCCCCGCATCGCCGGCGGGCCGACGTCGGCGGCGCTCGTGCAGACGGCGGTGACGGCGGCTCATGTGGGGTCATCCGGGCAGGATCTCTTCAAGGCGGAGAAGTCGAAACATCCGTTCGCCGGGTTGCAGGTCGTGCTGTCCGACGCCGCGACGGCCGATGACGAAGCGGCGTTGAATCGTGGGCGAATCCTCGGCGAGTCGGTCAACCTGACGCGCGAACTCGTGAACCGCCCGCCGGCGGAGATCACGCCCTGCGGCTTCGCCGTGCGCGCCGAACGGATCGCGAAGCAGTACGGGCTCGGCTGCGAAATCTGGGATCAGACGCGGCTGGTGCAGGAACGGATGAAGTCGCTGCTCGCCGTCTCTCAAGGTAGCCCCGAGCCGCCGCGGCTGGTGAAGCTGGAACACCGCGGCGGCGGGGCGGGAGCGATGAAGATCGCGCTGGTCGGCAAGGGGGTCACGTTCGACAGCGGCGGGTTGTCTCTCAAGCCGACGGACGGCATGTTGACCATGAAGTGCGACATGGCCGGCGCGGCGACCGTGCTGGGGGCGATGTCCGCCATCGCGCAACTCAAGCTGCCGGTGAACGTCGTCGGGCTGATGGGCCTCGTCGAAAATATGCCCGGCGGCTCGGCGTTCAAACTGGGCGATATTCTGACGGCCCGCAACGGCGTGACGATCGAAGTCCTCAACACCGACGCCGAAGGCCGGCTGGTGCTGGCCGACGTGCTGAGTTACGCGGTGGATTTGGGCGTCGAGCGCATCGTCGATCTGGCCACGCTGACCGGCGCGTGCGTCGTGGCGTTGGGCGAGGACGTCGCCGGGGCGATGGCGAACGACCAGACGCTGTGCGATCAGGTGCTGGCGGCGTCGGGAGCGGTGGGCGAGGATCTGTGGCAGTTGCCGATGTTCGATCTGTACGACGATCTCATCAAAGGGGACGTCGGCGACATCAAGAACACCGGCGGCCGCTGGGGCGGCGCGATCTCCGCGGCGAAGTTCCTGCAACGCTTCGTCGCCGGCAAACCGTGGGTGCATCTGGACATCGCCGGCCCGGCGTTCGCGTCGTCCCCCAAACCGCACCGCGACGGCGGCGCCAGCGGCGCGTACGTCAAAACTCTCGTGGAACTAGTGACCCGCATGGCGAACGGCCGGGGCGAGTAATCTGGTTTCGTGTGTTACGGCCACAAATATGACAGCAGGCCAAAGGCGTTGGTCCACAGATTTCACAGATTCCGCAGATTGAAGTCAGACAGGGGACAGCTCTGCGGAAATCGACCTCTTCAGTGGCCCATGTCTTGAATCTGCGTAATCGGCGAAATCTGTGGATGAACTCTTCGCCTGCTAATCCGATTCGTGAACGACGTGCGCCCAAGCTCCGAGTCGCCAATTCTGCCGATGTGCGACCGCGAACGCAGTTGATCGTGGCCGGATTCTTTCAACACCTCGCACCTCGTCTCGACATGCCGCGGCGTCCGTGCGACAACCCTCGCGACTCGCCCGAGGGACGCCGCTGCGTCACCGAAGTGGGCGACGGGATGGAAGGATGCGCCGGTGCTATTGCTTCAACGCTCGTCCTGCACGGCCCTGGTGGTTGGGCTGCTCTCGTTGTCGTCCGGTTGCACCATGATGGGCGGCAAGCTGCCGTGGGTCAGCGACAAGCCCCCGTCGCAATCCGAGCCGGACGCGCTGGACGACAAATGGGCCTACGTCGGCAAAGAAGCCCGCGGTCACCGGCCGCTGGAAGACGAACGCGACCCGCTCAAGCCGCTGCTGATGTCCAAAGAGGCGCAGAACATCGAGCGGAGTCTGGGATACAAGTGAAGAAAGTCGGAAGTCGGAGTTCGGAAGTCTGAAGTAAGAATTCAGAGCGACAGAACTTCCGCCGCCTTTGTCTTTTACTTCAGACTTCTCACTTCCGACTTTCCCCTCACGCCTTCTTCTTCGTGGCCCGTTTGGCCGGCTTGGCTTCCGGTTCCGGCGGCGCGAGCGCCCGGCGGACCGCGTCCAGCAGGACTTCCATGGGGAACGGCTTGCGGAGGTAGTCGGACACGCCGAGCATTTCCGCGTAGGCTTTGTGCCGGCCCCCCTCGTTCGCCGTGATCATGATGACCTTCGGCGGCGCATCGAGCGTCTTCAGGAATTCGAGGACGGGAAACCCCCCCATGCGGGGCATCATCATGTCGGTGATGACCAGGTCGGGCTTCAGCGCCTCGATCTGCCGTTGGCCGTCCACGCCGTTGCTCGCCATGTGCACGCGGTAGCCCGCGTGCGCGAGCACGGTCTGAATGGTGGCGGCGATCTCGCGATCGTCGTCGATCAGCAGAATGGTCTTGTCGGCGGGTTCCATCGTTGATCCTTGGGGAACAGTTTCGTCATCGTAGGACGACGGCGACGCAATCTCAAGGGGCCTGCAAAGTGTTGAGAGTCAGAAGCCGCGGGGTCCCATCCCCGGGGATCTTCGCGCCGGGAAATCTCCACGGGGGTGGGACCCCGTGGCTTCATTACGCCAAACACCGACTCACTTCCGCGGGTGGCAATTTGCCGCCCGGTGTGAAACAATCCATCAGTCTCGGTGAATGCTTCCGTCGGCAGCGCTCGGCGCGTGTTCTCATTCGTTCCGCAGGAAGGTGCTTCGCGATGAAGGTGTGGCTGTCGTTGTGCGTGGGATTGACTCTGGCCGCCGGTGCGGTGCGGGCGGAGGACTGGCCGCAGTGGCGCGGTGCGGATCGGAAGGATATTCAGACCGAGACCGGTTTGTTGCAGTCGTGGCCGGAGGGCGGCCCGCAGCGCGTCTGGTTGAACACCGACGTCGGCCTCGGATACTCAGGCTATGCCGTCGTCGGCGACACGCTGTACACGATGGGCGCCCGCGGCGATGACGAATTCCTGATCGCCGTCAACGTCGCCGACGGATCCGAACGGTGGGCCGCGAAAATGGGCGGCCGGCTGGGGAACAGGTGGGGCGACGGTCCGCGCGGCACTCCGACCGTGGATGGCGACCGCGTGTATGGCCTCAGCGGCACGGGCGTGCTCACCTGCGTGCAGACCGCCGACGGCAAGCTGCTGTGGGAAAAGTCAATGTCCGACTTCGGCGGCAAACGGCCCAACTGGGGCTACTGCGAAAGCGTGACCATCGACGGCGACCATGTCGTCTGCACGCCCGGAGGCAACCAGGGGGCGATGCTGGCGCTGGACAAGCTCACGGGCAGCACGCTCTGGCAGAGCAAGGACTTCACCGACGGCGCTCACTATGCGTCGATCGTTCCCATCGACTTCGCCGGCAAGCATCAGCTCGTCCAGTTGACGAAAGAGTCGCTGGTCGGACTCGACGTGGCGACCGGCGCTGTGCTGTGGAAAACCGGCTGGCCCGGTCAGACCGCCGTGATCCCCACGCCGATTTATAGAGACGGCTACGTCTACATCACCAGCGGCTACGGCGTCGGCTGCAAGCTGGTGAAGCTCGATGCCGATCTCAAAGTCAGCGACGTCTACGTCAACAAGGTGATGAAAAACCACCACGGCGGGGTGATCCTCATCGGCGACCACATTTACGGTCACAGCGACAACTCCGGCTGGATGTGTCAGGACTTCCTGACCGGCGAAATGGTCTGGAACGAGCGGCAGGCGCTCGGCAAGGGCTGCGTCACCTGTGCCGACGGCCGGTTGTACTGCCTCGACGAGCGCGAAGGCACAGTGAAGCTTGTCGAACCTTCGACCGAAGGCTGGAAGGAACACGGCCAGTTCAAACTCAGCCCGCAGACCGAACAGCGCAGCCCCAGCGGCCGCATCTGGACGCACCCCGTCGTCGCCAACGGCAAACTCTACTTGCGCGATC
The DNA here is from genome assembly GCA_034439795.1 of Planctomycetaceae bacterium. Lineage (GTDB taxonomy): Bacteria > Planctomycetota > Planctomycetia > Planctomycetales > Planctomycetaceae > DSVQ01. Next base: position 4,035 of record JAWXBB010000314.1, read on the forward strand.
AGGAACTGCTGTTCTGCTACGACGTGAAGGCGCAATAACCAGGGGTTTGGTTAGCCGCGACCCGGAGGCTCTGCGGAGGGGAGCGCTGGGGTGGACCATGCACACGGGTTGCGCGCTCCACCCCGCGCTCCCCTGCGCAGAGCCTCCGGGTCGCGGCTAACGGGAAAACGACGCCATCCGCCCCTTTACGGTTGGGGTGTTCGCACGGTATCCTATCGGAACGCTTAGATGCGTTGAGGGATCAACGTCCGCCCGCTCGCACTCCCGATAGAACGACCCGCCATGCGCACCCTGCTTGCTGCTTTCTGCGGTCTGATCGTCTTTGGTACGCTGGCCTCCGCCGAGGACGCCAAGCCCGCGACCGAGGACGCTGCGAAACCCATCAGCTACTACCGCCAGGTGCGGCCGGTCTTGCAGCGGCACTGCTCCGGTTGTCATCAGCCGGCGAAAGACAGCGGTAAGCTGGTGCTGACCTCGGTCGAAGCCTTCCAGAAGGGGGGCGAGAACGGTGCCGGCTTCGTCCCCGGCAAGGCGGACGACAGCCTGATTCTCAAGTACATCGTCGGCAGCCCGCCCGAGATGCCGCGCGGGGCCGATCCGCTGACCGAGGCGCAGGTCGCCGTCATCAAGGACTGGATCGCCCAGGGCGCGAAGGACGACACGCCGGCCACCGCGCGGGAGACGATTTCCGCCGAGCATCCGCCGGTGTACTCGTCGCCGCCAGTCATCACCGCGCTGGCGTTCTCACCGGACAGCCAGTGGCTCGCGGTGTCGGGGCATCACGAAGTCCTGCTCCACAAGGCGGACGGCAGCGAACGGGTGGCCCGGCTCGTCGGCCGGTCCCCGAAGATCAACTCGATTCGGTTCTCGCCCGACGGCAAGCTGCTCGCCGCGGTGGGGGGCGCGCCGGCATTGTTCGGCGAAGTGCAGTTGTGGAACGTCGCCGACAAGACATTGACGCAGTCGCTGGCGATCACGTTCGACACGCTGTTCGGGGCCTCGTTCAGCGACGACGGCAAGCAACTCGCCTTCGGGGCCTTCGACAACCGGGCCCGCGTGATGGACGTGGAATCGGGCAAGGTCGTGATGACGCTCGAAGCGCATTCCGACCTGGTGTTCGCCACCACGTTCTCGCTCAAGCTCGATCACCTCATCACCGTCAGCCGCGACATGGCGATGAAGCTGACGGAGATCAAGACCGGGCAGTTCATCGACAACATCACCAGCATCACCCCCGGCGCGCTGAAGGGGGGCCTGATGGCCGTCCAGCGGCATCCCAAGGAGGAGCAGGTCCTCGCCGGCGGGGCCGACGGCGAACCCAAGCTCTACAAAATCTTCCGCACGCAGGCCCGGCAGATCGGCGACGACTTCAACAAATTGAAAGCCTACCCCGCCCTGCCCGGCCGCATCTTCAGCCTGGAGTTCAACGCCGACGGCACGCTGTTCGTCGCCGGCAGCAGCAACGCCACCAGCGGCGCGGCCCGCCTCTACAGCACGAATGACGCGAAGACGGTCCACGACCTCCCCGGTCACACCGCCGGCGTGTTCGCGGTCGCGTTCCGGCCCGACGGCAAACAGGTCGCCACCGGCGGCTTCGACGGCAAGGTCCGCCTGTTCGACGTCGAAACCGGCATGCTCGTGAAAGAGTTCGTGCCGGTGGAGCTTACGCCGGCTGTCGCCGCGAAATAACTGCATCACACCAGAAGCCGACGGGTCCCACCCCGTCGGATCTTCCTCCCGCAAGGATCGCCCCCAATGAAATCGCTGTGCATCGCCAGTGGTGCGTTGTCCCTGTTGATCTCCGCTTCGGTGTACGCCGCCGACGCCCCAGCGCCGCAGATCGTCAAGATCTGGACGATCCCCGAAAAGCTCGTCCTCCGCGACATCCGCGACCCGCGCAGCCTGCTGGTGCTCGGACAGGACGCCTCCGGCAAGACCGTTGACCTCAGCACCACCGCCGAGCGCGTCGCTGCCGGGGCGCAGGTGACGATCGAGAAGGACGGCTACGTCGCGCCGGTCGCCGTCGGCTCCACGGAAATTGTCGTGAAAGCCGCCGGGAAGGAAGTTCGGGTGCCGGTGGAGGTGCAGAACGTCGCGGCGATGCCCGTCGATTACATCCGCGATTTTCTGCCGCATCTCAGCAAGCAGGGCTGCAACGCGGGGACGTGTCACGGGGCGCAGCAGGGCCGCAAGGGGTTCAAGCTGTCGCTGCGCGGCTACGATCCGCTGTACGACTACCGGGCGTTGGTGGACGACGTCTCCGGCCGCCGGTTCAACCGTGCACAGCCCGCCGACAGCCTGATGCTGCAGAAGCCCACGCAGGGGGTGCCGCACGAAGGGGGCTTCCTGTTCGATGAGACTTCGCGGCCGTACCGCGACATCGCCCAGTGGATCGCCGAGGGGTGCAAGTACACCGAAACCGCCCGGCCGAACCGGCTCGAAATGCTGCCCAACGCGCCGCTGCTCGAACGGGCCGGCGAAGTGCAGCAGGTGCAGGTCATCGCCTATTACCCCGACGGCGCCAGCCGCGACGTCACCCGCGACGCCATCTTTGAGACCAGCAATTTTGAGGTCGCCACCGTCAGCCCCGCCGGCGTCATCAAGGCCATCCGCCGCGGCGAGGCCGCCGTCCTCGCCCGCTACGACGGCGTCTACTCCAACGTCACCGTCACCGTGCTCGGCAACCGCGAAGGCTTCGCGTGGAAGGAAAGCCCCGAGCTCAACTTCATCGACACGCACGTCAACGCCAAGCTCCAGAAGATGAAGAACCTGCCGTCGGAACTCTGCTCCGACGCCGAGTTCCTCCGCCGCGTCTCGCTCGACCTGACCGGCCTGCCGTCCAGCGTCGCCACCACGAAAGCGTTCCTCGACGACCCCCGCCCGTCGCGCGAAAAGCGGCTCGCCCGAATCGACGACCTGCTCGCCTCGCCCGAGTACATCGATCACTGGACGCTGAAGTGGAGCGACCTGCTCCTCTCCAATCGCAAGTTCATCAAAGAAGCCGGCGTGTGGGGCTTCCGCAACTGGATTCGGCAGTCGCTCGCCACCAACGAGCCGTACAACCAGATGGTCTTCGACCTGATGACCGCCTCCGGCAGCTCGGACGAAAACCCCGCCGCGAACTACTACCGCATCGCCCGCGAACCCCGCGAAGTCATGGAGAACATGACGCAGGTGTTCCTCGGCACCCGCTTCGTCTGCGCCCAGTGCCACGACCATCCGTTCGAGAAATGGACGCAGAACCAATACTTCCAGCTCTCGGCGTACTTCGGCGGCGTCGGCCGCAAGGCGCTCGGGGCCTCTGCTCGTGCGCGCCGCAATGCCGTGGCCGTTGGCAGCGAATCCGAAGCCGAAGTCATCTACGACCTCCGCACGCCGGCGGTCGTCATGCACGGCAGCACCGGCCAGCCGGCCCCGGCGTCGTTCCCGTTCGCCGTCACCGGCGTCGAAGCCGTCCCGGCCGACGTCCCCCGCCTGCAACTCGCGAAATGGCTCACCTCCGCCGAGAACCCCTACTTCGCGAAGAGCATCGTCAACCGCTACTGGAGCTACCTCCTCGGCCGCGGCATCATCGACCCCGTCGATGATATCCGCCTCTCCAACCCCGCCACCAACCCGCAACTGCTCGATGCGCTCACGGCCGACTTCGTCGCCCACAAGTTCGACCTGCGGCATCTGCTGCGGACGATCACGTCGTCGCACACCTACCAGCGCAGCTTCGTGCCGAACGAGTGGAACAAGGACGACGACCAGAACTACTCGCACGCCGCCCCGCGCCGCCTGCAGGCCGAGCAACTGTACGACGCGATCATGGTGGCCACCGGCGCCCCGCTGGGCGTGCCGGGGGCCCCGGCCGGCTTCCGCGCCTCGCAACTGCCGGACGCCTCGGTGGTGGTTCCGTTCCTCGACATGTTCGGCCGCGCCCCGCGCGAAAGCCCGTGCGAATGCGAGCGCTCGTCCGAAGTCAGCCTCGCTCAGACGCTGACGATGATCAACGGCCCGACGATCTCCGAAGCTGTCGCCCACCCGCAGGGCCTGATCGCCAAGCTCGTCGAGCAAAAAGCCACCCACGCCGACGCCGCGACCGCGATCTACATGTCGGTCCTCAACCGCCAGCCGGACGACACCGAGCGCAACCAATCGCAGGCGTACCTCGAAAAGCACGGCCTCTCCGAAGGGGGCCAGGACCTGATGTGGGCGTTGATCAACAGCCCGGCGTTTTTGTTCAACCGGTGAAACCCCAAGCGAGCCGGAGGATGTCAGACACCGGAGGGTGTACGGGAAAGAATCGAGAGCGGAGAGTCCAGAGCCAGAGAAGGAAGAAGAGTGCCCAGACGTGGCTTCGCGCGTCTGGGTCGCAACTCGACAAGATAGAACCAGACCAGTCACAGGGCTACCTCTTCTGACTGAATTACCCAGACCCACAAAGCCGCGTCTGGGCCACCTTGCGGTTGTTCGAAGAGGGGTGAACTGTGTCGGGCCGATTCCTTCGACCAGTTCGATAAGTGTCAATGGCTGGGATGGTGATTGATGTCTACGGCCGGCGGATTCGGCCAAACATTTCTGTCGTCAAGAATTCAAGGCAAGCATCATGATTACATGCACATGCGCCAAGTGCCGCGAGCACGTTGTGATCCCTGATGAGGCTTTCTATAAATGGGTGCGGTGTAGAAACTGCCATTCCGTTTTTTTGGCCAACGATGCTGTTCCGCATCTTTCACAAGAACGTGCTTCTACAAGCCACGTAAACGATGATGCGGGGCTCTCTCGAATTGATAAAATTGTACTGAGCGCATCATTTGGTGTTCCAGTCACGTTGATCATCGCTTGTCTGGTTTATTGGTTCGGTTTTCACGATACATGGGAACAAGATAACTATTCCCAAATCGAGCATCGTTGTGCAATCATTCAAACTGCTGTCGAGAATGACGATGATGAGACAGTTGTAATGGCTTATGAAAACCTAAGAAGCTGTTTTCAAATGGCGAGAAGTTGAGACATACGCTACGACTCCGCGGTTGACCTACCACAGTCAAAACCGGCGGAGCCGTAGCGATGTCA
>JAWXBB010000315.1:0-16259 GCA_034439795.1 Planctomycetaceae bacterium
ACGTGGAATCACCCCGCGGTCGCCCACGGGAAACTCCTCGTCCGCAACGGCTCGGAAGCGGCGTGTTACGACGTCTCGCCGTAACGAGCGGACGCCCAGGGATTGCTATCCCTGGGCGTCTTTGATCCCGTGTAGTTTCCGCAGCGTTAAACACGCCCGCGCCCCGAGTTCGTAATCGCGACAGAGTTGCGGACGATATTCGTAATGCCGGCAGCGCTGCGTTCTGGCGTCGTACCACAGGCACTGCTCCTGCGGCTCCTGGCCGCGGACGAGGCCGGCGAAGTGTTCGTCGATCTCCGCCGCCAGGTCCGCCGGCAGATCGGCCGGGCGATACGGATGCGCGTCCCGCCATCCGGGCCGCGTCGCATAGATCAGCACCGGCGACCCGATCCCCTGGCAACACAGCCCGCAACCAGCGCACGACGCGGGGGGCAGGACGGGGAGCGGGGTCATTTCTGAGAGACCGTCAGCGGTGGGGGCAGGTTGGCCGGCCTCAGTGCATCGCATGGCATTTTCCAACGAATCAGCAATTCGTCTCGCAGTCGCTCTTGCTCCAGCAGGAACTTCGGCCAATCGGCTCCCCGAATGTCCTGCCTGCCACGAATGAGGCAGACTGTTCGGTTGCCATCGGGAAGCTGCTCGCCATTGTGTCCCAACCCGACTTTGTCCCAGAACAAGGCCAATCGCGGGTCGTCATCTGATCGTAGTCCCGACACATAGTGCCAACCACAAGTCTCCGGTGTGAGCATTTCACGGCGATCAAATCGCTCTTGGACGACTCCCAGTGGAACTGTCTTTCCTCGCAGAATCTCGGCATCGCTGCCACCCGGCTGGTCGAAATGCAGCAGACTCAGCGAAGCTTCAGGGGTCAGCTCGCCATCGGGAAACCAGCCACCATGACGACTGGCATAGTTGAGCAGCGAGAGGTACAGGCCCGAGTCACATGAATGACTCGGGCCATAGGGGTATGACTTCCGGTGGATTGCGGCATTCCCCACCACAAAACAGACATAGGCAATTGCAAGAACGATCGCGATTTGTTTAAGCGACGGACGCATGGCTCACACCCGGCCTTCAATCTTTCTTCTACGGCTTCTTCTCGCCGTCAGGCTTCTTCTCCTCGGGTTTCTTGTCGTCGGCTTTCTTGTCTTCCTTCTTCTCTTCCGGTTTCTTCTCCTCAGCCTTTTTCTCTTCGGGCTTCTTCTCTTCCTTCTTTTCTTCCGCTTTCGGCGGCTCCACCGGCTTCGCGAGTTCGAGAGCGCGGGTGATCTGCAACCCCGGCACGGCGGCCTTGAGCGCAGCGACCCCCTCGTCGGTCACCTGCGTCTGCCACAGATACAGCCGGGTCAGTTTCTTGAGGCCCGCCAGATGCTTGAGGCCGGCGTCGGTGACGGCGGTGCCGTAGAGGTTGAGGTATTCGAGGTTCTCCAGCCCCTTGAGCTGCTCCAGGCCGGCGTCGGTGATCTTCGTCTTTTCCAGATACAACCGCGTCAGGCCCTTCAGATCCTTGAGATGAACCAGACCGGCGTCGGTGACTTCCGTGCCGCGGAGATTGAGCTGCGCCGTCCGCGGCAGATCCTTCACGGGGGCGATTTCCGCGTCGCCGATCTTGCCGTCGGCGAGATGGAACGCGACGTCCAGCCGCGGATCGTTCTGCGCGATCTCCAGCACCTGACCGCCCAGCTTCTTGATGGCGGCGGTCGCCTGCTGCTCGGCCGGCGTCGGCATGGGCTTGTCCTGCGCACTCGCCGTCGCAACCAGCAATCCGCCCCACAACATCCAGAGTCCCGTGCCATGTCGCATCGTGATGTCCCCTCGTTCAGTCAGAATGGAGTCCGGTCCGTGTCTGATCAGTCTACCAAATGGACGGTCGCATTGGGGAGTGTTGACCAAGAAGCGGTACTGATGTCGAGTCGTGTTGGTCAGTTTCGGCGCGCTCAACCGGAATGGCACACGGGGACTTGGGTGACTGGCGTGGGTCTAATCTGGCGGCACTCTACTGACTTCGGATCAAGGGTTGTCCGGTAATGTCGCCGATCAAGTTCCACGCGACCACCACCGTGACGGCAATCGCGACCAGTAGCTGTACTTGATTGGCGAAACTCCACCGCCACGGCGAAAAGAGAACGATAAGCGGATCGTCTGGTGGCTCGTCCGTCCCCTCACGGTACGCGGCTGGCGCGGGGACGGTCAACGCCCCGGCAGACACCGGGGCGTTTTCGTTGGTAGACTGGCGGGATGGATGAGTCCGACGACGATCCGCTGCTCCGCTCCGGCCGGCTGTTCGCGCCGTGGACTTGGGGGAGTCATTGGCGACCGCGCAATCGCTGGAGGCTGTGGGCGGGCGCTGTCGTCGTCGCCTATCTGCTGTCGGTCGGCCCGGCCTACTATCTCTTGCTGGCGCAGCCATTCCCACGCATGGCCCACGCGTACGAAGTCGCCTACACTCCGGCGTTGTGGCTCGCCCAACGCTGCCCGCCTCTTTACGGGTTCTACGTGGCCCAGTGGAGCTGGATCGACGGTCACGCACCGAACCGCTCTTATCGGGACCGTGCCGAGTTGGAAAAGAGCCTAAACCCGGCTCGCAGATTTTGACCAACACGACTCGACACCAGTACCCAAGAAGCCGCGGGGCTGCGTCCCCGCGGTTGAGGACGGACGGCTACCGAATGACATTGTGAAGACCGCCGTCGCTTGCGCTCCGGGCTGCGAACCCGCCTTCCCGCGATCGGCAGAATCTGCTATTCCCCGCCGGCTCGCGAGGACCGCGAGTGGGGGTTGCTTGACCGATGTCCACGCTTGTCGCCGACGAACCGCCGGGCACTGTCATCCACGAGGTGGGCCGGCTGACGATTCGCGCCGTGCGGGCCGTCGGCAATCTCACGCTGTTTGCCGCGCGGATGACGCGGCAACTGGTCCGCATCCCCCGCAGCCAGGTGTTGTGGCCGGTGATGTACGACGTCGGCGTGCAAAGCCTCCCCGTGATTCTGATCACCGGGCTGTTCATCGGCATGGTGCTGTCCGTGCAGACCTACGACACGCTGAAGGTCATGCACTTTGAGAGCCGGGTCGGCTCGGTCGTGAATGTCTCGCTGGTGAAGGAGCTGGGGCCGGTGCTCGCCGCGACGATGCTCGCCGGCCGCGTCGGCAGCCGGATCGCCGCTGAGATCGGCACGATGCGCGTCACCGAACAGGTGGATGCGCTCGATGCGTTGGGAGCCGATCCGATTGCGTATCTCGTCGTGCCGCGGTTTCTCGCCTGTTTTCTGTTGATTCCGGCGCTCACGATTCTCGCCGACGCCTTCGGCATGTTCGGCGGGTGGGTCGTCAGCACGCAGGTGTTCGGCGTCAGCAGTCACTTTTACTGGTTCTATTCCGACAGCTTCATCACCGCCTACGACGTGGTGACCGGCACGATGAAGAGCCTGTTCTTCGGAGCCGCGATCGCCGTGATTTCCTGCCACCGCGGATTCCATTGCCGGTCCGGTGCGGAAGGGGTCGGCCAGGCGGCGACCGAGGCGTTCGTGTACTCGTTCATCGCGATTCTGGTCCTCGACTTCTTCCTGGGCGTGATCCTGTTGCACGTGTACCGGCTGCTGTTCGGCGGGCGAGGGAGGAAAAGACCATGACCGATTCACCCTCACGCATCGTGCTCGAACTCCGCGGGGTCCATCGGACTTTTGGGCGGCAGGCGGTGTTGCGGAATGTGACGTTCCCCGTGCATGCCGGGGAGACGCTGGTGCTGATCGGTGAAAGCGGCTGCGGCAAGAGCGTCACCACCAAGCTGCTGGCGGGGCTGATGACACCCGACGTGGGACAGGTCGCGTGGGATGGCCGGTCCGTTGCCAACCTGTCGCGGCGCGATTTGCGGCAGCACCGGTTGCGGTTCGGCTATCTGTTCCAGGGAGCCGCGTTGTTCGACAGCCTCGATGTGTACGAAAACATCGCCTTCGGACTCCGCGAAAACACCCAGAAACGCGAACCGGAGATCCGCGAGGTCGTGCATCAACGCCTGCGCGACGTCGGCCTCACTGCCGAGACCGCCCGCAAACGGCCCGGCGAACTGTCCGGCGGCATGAAGAAGCGCGTCGCGCTGGCCCGCGCCTTGGCGATGTCCCCCGAAGTCATGTTCTACGATGAGCCGACGACCGGCCTCGACCCGGTGATGAGCGACGTCATCAACCAGCTCATCCTCGAAACTCGCGCCCGGCAACCGGTGACCAGCGTCGTCGTCACGCACGACATGCACACCGTCCGCCGGGTCGCCGACCGCGTGATCATGCTGTACCCGCTGTCGCGTCTGAAGCCGGGCGAATCGCAAATCGTGTTCTCCGGCACTGCGGAGGAAGTGTTCAACTGCCCCGACCCGCGGGTGAGGAACTTCGTCAACGGCGAGGCGGGGGATCGGCTGAAGGAACTCGCCGCGTGATCTGACAACCGCGGGGGTGCAACCCCGCGGCTTCTGGTCTTACTTGATCCCTGACTCCTGACACCTGACCGCTATGCAAGAACGCCGCCTTCAATTCGCCGTCGGTCTCATGGTGCTGGTCGCGATGTCGATCGGCTCGGCGCTGGTGATTCGCTTCGGCGACCTGTCGCGCGAGCTGCAGGACCGCTACCCGGTGGTCATCCATCTGGAATCCGCAGGGGGGTTGTACCCGACCGCGCCGGTACTGCTGAGCGGATTGTCGATCGGCTCGGTCAAGTCGCTGGCCTTCGATCCCGATGGTGGAGTGCTGGTCACGGCCGAGATCCGCAAGGAGATCAAGCTGCGATCCGACAGCGTCCCCATTGTCGCCCGGTCGCTGCTGGGTGAAACGGTGATCGAGTTCGTCCCCGGCCGCAGCGGCGACTATCTCGCCCCCGGCAGCCGCGTCAAAGGCCAAGGCGCGTCCGATCCGCTCGCCGCCGTCGCCCGGCTGGAGGGTCGGGCCGTCGCGGTGCTCGACGCCTTTGCCGAGACCAGCCGCGAATGGCAGAAGGTGGCGGCGAACGTCAACGGGCTGATGGAGACGCACGAGGGGCAGCTCGACGTCGTCATCGAACGGGCCGCGCAGTCGCTGCACCAGTTCACGCAGACGATGCAGTCGGCAAACCAGATGGTCGCCGAAGTGAACAAGATTGTCGCCGACCCTCGGGCGCAGCAGGCGATGAAGGAGACGCTGGTCAGCCTGCCGCAACTCGTCGAAGACACCCGGCAGACGATCAACGCCACCCGCGGCGCGGTCGAGAACATCAACCGCAACCTCGTGAATCTCGCCCAGGTGACCGAACCGGTCGGCAAGCGCGGCCCGGTGCTCGTCGCCCGACTGGAAAGCAGTCTCGCGAGTCTCGACTCGCTGCTGTCGGAACTGAATCAACTGTCACACGCCGTGAACACGCCCAACGGCAGCATTCAGAAGTTCGCCGCCGATCCGGCGTTGTACGACAACCTGAACCGCTCGGCCCAATCGCTGGCGATTCTGCTGAAGAACCTCGACCCGGTGATGTCGAACATGCGCGAGTTCAGCGACAAAGTCGCCCGCAACCCGGAACTGATGGGCGTCGGCGGCGCGATCCGCCCCAGCACGGGATTGCGGGACAGCGACCTGCTCAACCAGCAACCGGCCGTAACGCCCCCCGCGCCGCGCACGGCGACCTCGGGACGCTCGACGTTCCGGTCGCAAGACTGACGCCGCAAAACGTAGCCCTCTCGCTCCGCGAGAGGACAGCCTCTTCGATCGCTCACGTTCCCAGGCGTTTCCCAAAGAAGCTGTTTCAAAACCACACGCTGGATGTTGCCGTTGGCGGCGGGACATCAATGAGCGGTCAATTACGCCGAAGGCGTTCAATCACACAGCCCAGGGTCGCGAGTCTGCGAGCGCACCCTGGGGACATGGCGTCGGAATTGAATCGACCCTGAAAGGGTCGCATCACCGGCGGCGTCAAACCATGATGAAACCCTTGCAGGGTATGGGGGCATCATGCATCGCCACCCAGGGTGCGCTCGCAGACTCGCGACCCTGGGCTTTGCGATCTTACGCCTTCGGCGTAGGCACGCGCCGGACTGTGGAAATCTCGTCAATCGCAATCGGACCGCTCGGCCCCGGCGCGGATGACGCGGCGATCAACACCAGCCGCCCCGCGAGACTTTTGCGGGCGTCGGGATAACCGCGAATTGTTCGCCCGTCCTTGAGCGTCACTTCGACCTCGGCGGATTCGTCGATCCCCAGATCGAGATGCACGAGTTCGGGGAACCGGCTCCAGGCCCACGCCCACAGCGTTCGTGCGGGGTCGGCCTTGCCGGCGATGTCGAACCACTCCGGCTCGGCGAGCAGGAGATCCTTGCGGCTGGCCCGCTGACACCACGCCCGCAGCGATTGCTGAATCCACCCCTTCCGTGCCGCGACGAGGTCGGCAAACGTCTCCCCGCAGACCGTGTCGGCGGGCTTCGCCGCCGGTACGCTGTCATCCGGCGATCGTTGGAACGAGCGATCGGATTCGACGCGGCCGATGCGCAACCGGAAGCGGGAATACCAAACCTCGCGGCCGTGACGTTGGGCGATCAGATGTTCCGCGTGTCGCTTCCACGCTTCGACGGCTTCCAGATCGGTCCAGTACGAGACGGTGATGCCCTGCCCGTCGGCGTCGCGGACGCTCTCGATCCCCAGGTATCCGCGCTGCGACATGGCCAATTCCGCCATGCGGGTCGCAGTGGCGGCATACGCCGCGTCGTCGCCGGGCCGACGCACCGAAGTGAAAATCACGGCGTAATACGGCGGCAACGGCGTGTCCGCGGGGAATTCTGCCGGTGTCTGTTCGGGGTGCAGTTCATCCGCGGTCACACACGGTCTCCTTGCGATTGTCCGGTCCCCTCGCCCCCGCTTCGGGGGAGAGGGTTAGGGTGAGGGGGCCGAGCGCTCCGCAGAACAATGACTCACTATTAACCCGAGGCGTCAGCGAGGGCGAGCGCTCCGATGAGTGACCCGGACGCTCCAAGCGTCCGGGTCACTTAGCCGGAACGCCGTTGCTCCCGCTCGCCTCTCCCTCACTGACGCCTCGGGTTGAATTTGGACCCGGCAGGAAGCGCTCCCCCCTCACCCCGCCCCTCTCCCCCGAAGCGGGGGCGAGGGGGCCGGAGAAGAAGCCACTTGAACATCCAACGTAGCCCGCACGCGTTCCCCGGACAAGCCGCACATCGGGCTGGCTGCTATACTGCGGGCTTCACGAATCCGCCAAACCTCCGCGTGCTGCGCTGCCCATGCCCTACGTTTGCCTCGGCGACTTTCTGAACGCGCTCGCGGACTCCGGCGATCTGGTGCGGATCACCGCCGCCGTGGACGCCGTGCTGGAACTGGCCGCGATCACCGAGCAGGTGTCGAAGTCCGCCCCCGACGGCGGCCCGGCGATTCTGTTCAGCAACGTCCGCTCCGGCGGCTGGCCGGTGGTGACGAACCTGCTCGGCAATCCGCGGCGATTGGCCCGGGCGCTGGGCGTGCAGTCGCTCGACCAGGCATCGCTCATGGGATCGACCGCGAATGCCGCCGACACGCCGTCCGGTTGGTGGAACGTGCTGCGCTGGGGCGCGTCGAATCCGGCGGAGTCGCGATTCACGCCGAAGGCGGTCCGGCAAGCGCCGTGCCAACAGGTCGTGAAGCTCGGTCGCGACGTCAACCTGTGGGAGTTGCCGGTCCCCCGGCATTGGCCGCTGGAACCGAATCCGAGCTTCACCGCGGGCCTGGTGGTGACCCCCGGTGAAGCCGATGACGTGACGTTGTCCCGAGCGCCGTTGCAACTGATCGATCGGCAGCGGCTGTTGCCGCACTGGCCTGCGGACACGACGGTCTGGCGACAAGTGCAAGCCGCGCGCGCGGCTCGTCGGCAACTGCCGGTCGCGATCATCCTCGGCGGCGATCCCTTGTTGCAGATCGCGGCGGCGGCGACCGACTGGACCGGCTTGCCACCCGGTTACCTCTGGCCCGGCAGTTTGCGCGGCGAATCGCTCACCGTGGTCAAATGCCGGTCGCACGACTTGCTCGTGCCGGCCGAAGCGGAGATCGTGCTGGAGGGGTTCGACGATCCGGACGCCGCGTGGGAATCGTTGATCGGGCTGGGACTCGCGACCGGTTACGGCATTGAGGAGGCATTGGCCCCGGTCATCCAGATCACCGCGGTGACGCATCGCGCGGGGCCGGTGCTGCCGACGATTGTCCCAGCGCCGCCGCCGAACGAAGAGACGTGGATTCGGCACGCGGTCGATCGGCTGTTTCTGCCCGCGATCCGTCAGTTGTCGCCGGACATCATCGAGTTCCATCGCCCGGTCAGCGGCGCGCGTCAGCAACTGGCGTTCGTCAGCGTCCGCAAGCCACGCCCGCACGCGGCCCGGTCGGTCATGCACGCCATCTGGGGCTGTCCGGGGTTGCGGGACGTGAAGATGATTGTCGTGGTCGATGCTGCCATCAATCCTCAGCACGAGGCCGCCGTCTGGAATGCTGCGGCGTTGCACGTCGATCCCCGTCGCGACGTGGTGCTGGCGGACGGACCAACGTCGGCTGACGATCACGCCGCGGTGGTGCGGGGGGTGTCGGGCAAGCTGGGCCTCGACGCCACCGCCAAGCGGCCGGACGAAAGGCATCCCCGCGTGTGGCCGCAGCCGCTAGAATTCACCGACGAGACGTGGCAGCAGGTCGCCGGTCGCTGGAGCGAATTCGGCTTGCCGGCCGAATGGGGGACGCGCACGACGCATTCTGTTTTTCCGGCCCCCTCGCCCTCTGGGAGAGGGCTGGGGTGAGGGTGCTTCTCTCTTCGGATTGGAGAGAAAACCCAAAGGCACCCTCACCCTAACCCTCTCCCACCGAAGCGGCGGGAGAGGGGACAGGAGCACGAATGGGAGAGACCGCGGTGACGGCGACGGTGGACAAATCGGGCGAACGGGTCCGGCAGATGTTCGGCGAAATCTCCGGACGGTACGACTTCCTGAACCACTTTCTGTCGGGCGGGACCGACGTGTATTGGCGATGGTGGACGGTCCGCCACTGCGCCCCCGAAGGCGTCGCGCCGATCCTCGATGTCTGCACCGGCACCGGCGATCTCGCCCTTGCGTATTGGAAGCGCGGCCGCGGTCGAATCGATGTCGTCGGGACTGACTTCACGCCGGAGATGCTGCGGATCGCCGAGCAGAAACGCGACCGGTTCGCGAAAAAAGTCGGGTGGGACGAGTCTTCGAGTCCCACCAACGTCGGTGGTGGCGATGTGGTGGGATTCGAAGACTCGTCCCACCCTACAACGACATCGTCCCCCTTGATCTTTCTCGAAGCCGACACGCAGCATCTGCCGTTCGACGACGACCGCTTTCAGATCGTCTCCGTCGCGTTCGGATTGCGGAATGTGTCGGACACGCTGGCCGGCTTGCGGGAGATGACCCGCGTCTGCCAACCGGGCGGTCGCGTCGCGGTGCTGGAGTTTTCGTTGCCGGGGAACGCCGCGCTGCGGTGGCTGTACCTCAAATACTTCCGCTATGTGCTGCCGCGGATCGGGCAATTGCTGGCCCGCAACCGGCAGGCGGCGTACAACTATCTGCCGGCGTCAGTGTCGGAGTTCCCGTACGGCGAGCGTCTCGCGAAACTGATGGCAGACGCGGGCCTCGAAGCGGTCACGTGGACGCCGCTGACGTTCGGGATCGCGACGCTGTACATCGGACGGAAACCCGCACAAGACGCCCAGGGATAGCAATCCCTGGGCTTCCAAGAATTGCCAATCATGCGCGACCTCGTTGTGGCGATCACCGGTGCAAGCGGCTCCATCTATGCCGTGCGGCTGCTGGAGATGCTCGTCGCGGCGGGCCGGACGGTGCATCTCACACTCAGTCCGGCCGCAGTCGAGGTGATCGACCGCGAACTCGGGCTGAAGCTCGACCTCGATCACTTCGATCCCCAGCAACTGCTTCCCAAGGACGGCGAACTGCCGGACGACAGCAAGTTACGGGCGCTGCGGCCGGAGCCGATTACCGTCTCGCATCACAGCAGCGTCTTCAGCGACAGCGAGGTGTTCTCCGTCCAGAAGGGACAGTTGATCTATCATCACTACCGCGACTATTTCGCACCGATCGCCAGCGGGTCGTTTCTGACGGACGGCATGGTGGTCTGCCCCTGCTCCGGCGGCACGCTCGCAGGGCTGGCCACCGGGCAGTCGCAGAACCTGATCCACCGGGCCGCCGACGTGCATCTCAAGGAGCGCCGCAAGCTGGTGCTCGTCCCGCGCGAAACGCCGCTGAGCAGCATCGCCTTGGGCAACATGAAAACGCTGTCCGACCAGGGGGTGGTGATTCTGCCCGCGATGCCGGGGTTCTATCACAACCCGAAGTCGATGCACGATCTGATCGACTTCGTGGTGGCGCGGATTTGCGACCAGCTCGGGGTGCGGAACGAGTTGATGGAGCGGTGGGGCGGGTGATAGGTGGTCGGCAGAAAAGACAAAGACCGCGAAACCGCAAGCGTTTTATGGACGACGCTTGCGGTTTCGCGATCTTTTTCTTTCATCACCGCGGCCCCGGTCGCGCGATCGGATACAAACAGCAATCCACCGGACACAGATCGTGATTCGGTCCGAACCGCCCGATCGCGCGCGGTTCCGCGTCTCCGAGCCGTTCCGCGATCAGTTCGCCGATCATCGCGACAAACCGCGGATGGCACCCCACCGTCGCGGCCCGGACCAGCGTCAGTCCGAGTTGGTCCGCGAGCGCTTTCGCCTCGTAATCAAGGTCGTACAGCACCTCCATGTGATCGGACAGAAAGCCGATCGGCGCGACGATGACCGACTTCGTGCCGCGTTCCGCCTGCTGCCGCAGGGCGTCGAGAATGTCCGGTTCCAGCCATGGGTCCTGCGGGCGGCCGCTGCGGCTTTGATAGACGAGCTGCCGGCGGTCGGCGGGCCAGTCGAGCGGCTCGGCGATCAACCGCGCGGTTTCCTCCAGTTGCTTCACGTAGTCGCAATGGTTTGCCATCGACATTGGGATGCTGTGCGCGGTGAACAGCAGCGTCGCCGGCCCAGCGGGCAATTTCGCGACGGCGTTCCGAAGGCTGTCCACATTCGCGGCGATGAACTCCGGGTGGTTGTAGAACACGCGCAGCTTGTCGACCGCCGGGGCGTCGGGGCCGGCTTCCGCCTGCGCGGCGGCGATGTTTTCGCGGTACTGCCGGCAGCCGGAGTAGCTGCTGTAGGCCGACGTGAAGAATGCCAGCGCCCGCTTCACGCCGTCGCGACCCATCTGCCGCAACGTGTCCGGCAGGAGCGGCGTCCAGTTGCGGTTGCCCCAGTAGATCGGCAATGCGATGCCGCGGCGGTCGAGTTCCGGCCGCAAGGCGGCCATCAATTCCCGGCACTGGGCGTTGATCGGGCTGACGCCGCCCATGTGTTCGTAATGGGCCGCGACTTCCAACAGCCGCTCGCGCGGCACCGGCTTGCCCCGCAGCACGTTTTCGAGAAACGGAATCACGTCCTCGCGGCGTTCGGGGCCGCCGAAGGAAACGAGGAGGATCGCGTCATACTCGGTGGACACAGTGAAGCCTTGGGCGTGAATCTCGTCATTCGACATTTCCATGATAGTCACCGCGGCAACCGGAAGCTGTCGATGGTCAGCGGACTCTGCGGCGACACCGGCGGATGGCACGCCGCCGCTTCCCACGCTTCGCGTTGCAACACGGCACCGCTGACGGGGTCGGTCACCGTCCACTCCACACGGGCCGTGCCGAAGGGGAGTTCGTCGGTCCGCCAGAGATCGCAGCGGTAGCGCAGCGGCGGCGCATCCTTCAGGCCGTAATCGACCTGCGCGGCGGAGCGCTGGCAGACGAGCGCATCGGTGCGCAGCACGGTCTTGAGATAACGAATCACGCCCGGATGATACGGCCGATGCAACGGCAGGCCGCGGTAGAACGCGAGGTCGGCTTGTTGATCGGCGGCCGTCACGCCCGCTGCGGTCCAGACGAGGCACTCCGCCGGCGGTTGTCCCGCGGCGAATTTCTGTCGATCAATCCGCAATGTGCGCTGTTCCACGATGTTCGTACCGTGACGACGTTCGACAGCGATCACGGCCAACGCCCGTCCGGCAACCGTTTCGCCCGGTTGCTGCGTCAGGCGCAATGTTTCCGTGATGCCCTGGACATCGCTGCGGCGGTATTCGATCCACGCGGCGGCGTCAGTCGCGGGCAACTCGGCGATCCAGCCGTGCAACGGTCGCGGCAACGGCGGAATCGGAGCCTGATAGTTAAACCAGCCCCGTTGCTCGCCGAGCCGGAACAGCCACGGCTGCTGCCACGGGCGACCGAGCGGCTCCCACTCGGAATACACGGAGACCGCCAATGTCACGAGGGCTGCCGTCGCGATCAGTTTCGGTCGCGCCGCGAACCGGTCGAGCGCGATCGCCAGGCTGATGACCCACAACGGCGTCAGAAACACCGCCCACCGCAGGCCGCAACTCACGCCGCCGTAGTTGTAGTTCTGCGTTCGCGTCAGATAAAAACCGACCACGCCCGCGGTCAGCCCGACGGTCCACCACAGCCCGCGACGTTGGAGCGCCGATTCCCCCGGCTTCGCGAACGGCAACGCGGCGACGACGATCAGCCACAGCGGCGTCAGCGAGAACCAGCCGTGATGGCCCACGAGACAGTGAAACAGGTACGCCGCGGGGGCATCCAGATTACGGTCCACTCCCTGCGGGTCCAGCCAATAGCTCGGCACCCCCTCGTGAATGAATCGATACGATTCCCCGCCGTAGCCGGCATACGCGGGCACCCACGAGCCGGTCGCGACGACGTTGCAAACGAAGAACGCAATGACGGGCAGCGCCGCACCGGGCAGAAATCCGAAGAGTGTCGCAGTCCGCGATTGCCGCCACGCTTCCCACAGCATGACCGCAGCGAACAGCCCCGACGGCAGATCGTGACAGACCGCCCAACCGGCCGCTGCGCCCCACAGCGCGAACCAACCGATCTGACGGAGTGGCAACGACCGAGGCTCTTTGTTCGGTCCCCTCGCCCCCGCTTCGGGGGAGAGGGTTAGGGTGAGGGGGTCTTCGGACGCTCCCAACAGTGTTCGTGCTTCGGTCGGACTCCGGATGCTCTGAGGAGCGCTCGCCCCCTCACCCCGACCCTCTCCCCCGAAGACGGGGGAGAGGGGGCCGGAGCATCGCGGGCGCAACCAGATCCACGCCGCCAACGCGATTCCCATTGCGGCGACGGTGTGGTTGTTCAAGCTGGCGAGAAACGGCGACAGCAGCGTGCCCCATGCGGCGGTCATCAACACGAAACCGGCGGTCGCCCGGTTAGACGTCAGCGCCGGCAACCGAACGGCCAACGCGATCAGCCACAAGACGAACGGCAGGCCGTTGATGATCAGCAACGTCGCCGCGTTGATCGCCTTCAGGTCGCGGTCGAACGTCCAGCCTGTGACGGCTTGAATTCCCGCCACGACCCCGGCGACCCACGTCGCCATCAGCGGCGGCTTGGTGGAGTAGAAGTGCCCGTCCACGCGGACGAGGTCGATGGTGTCCCAGCCCGGCAGCTGGCGAACGCGGTCGATCCGATAGCTGCCCTCCTCGCAGAGCGCCCGGATGGTACACCACCGCGACCGGTCGTTCGCACTCTGCAACGGATCGGCGTGCAGCACGACGACCGTCTGCACGACCGCGGCGACGGCGATGACCGTCGCCGCCAGACACGCGGACCCCCGCTGGTTCGATGGATCGCACGCCGGCGGCATCAATGGCCGCCCCACACGGGGATTTCATCCGAAGACGGCGCGATCGGCTTGCGGATGTCCTTGGGGAGGTCCAGGTACAAGCGGATGAGGTGCGGCACGCTTTCGGCGTCCATCTTCCGCATGATCTTCGCGCGATGCGCCTCGACGGTCTTGAAGCTGACCCCCAGCCGAATGCCAATTTCCTTGCTCGACAGACCGGCCACGACCTGTTCGAGCACTTCGGCCTCCCGGGCGGTCAGCCGCGCGTACCGTTCGGCGGCGTCGCGATGCTGCGCGGCCTCCTGCCGGCGGCGGACATCGTCGGCAAGCGCCGTCTGCACCTGGTCGAGCAGCACCTGGTCGCTGACCGGCTTCTCGAAGAAATGGACCGCGCCGGCCTTCATCGACCGCACCGCCATCGGCACGTCGCCGAAGGCGGTCATTACGATCATCGGCAAATCGCAGCCCTGCTCGCGGAGCCGCTCCTGCAGTTCCAGGCCGCTCATGCCGGGCATGCGGACGTCGAGCACCATGCAGCCACACTGTTCGGAGCCGTAGGCGGACAGGAATTCCTGGGCCGAGGCAAACGTCAGGACGCGGAGGCCGATCGACTCCATCAGCCACCGCAGCGCCTTCCGCAGCGCGGGGTCGTCGTCCACGACGTAGACGGTCGGTTCGCTGGGAGCCAACGGAAGCGTCGCATTCACGGCCTAATCTCCCTGGGAAGGGGATCCAAATGCCAGCCGAAACTCCGCCCCGCCGTCGGGGTGATTGCGCGCCCGAATCGACCCGCCGTGCGCCTGCACAATCGACCGGCTGATCGACAGACCCAGGCCCAATCCCTCGGGCTTCGTGGTCACGAACGCATCGAAGATGTCATGCGGCAGCCCCGCTGGCAAGCCCGGCCCACGATCGTGAACCGTGCAAATCGCTTCCCCGCGGTCGGTCCGGGCGGTCTGAATCACAATCAGCCGGCGGTCAGGAGGAGCGTCGGCAATCGCTTCGACGGAGTTCAGCAGCAGATTCAGCAGCACCTGCATGATCTGAATGCGATCCATGAAGACCGGCGGCAAATCATCGGCGAGCCGGTACTCGCAGCGAATCTCGTGTTTCTGCAGCGTCGATTCAATCAACTGGCCGGACTCGCGGACCACCAGGTTGAGGTCGCCGTCCTCGCGTTGAATCTCGTGCTTTTGCAGGAACTGCCGCAGTCGCCGGACCACTTCCGAAGCGCGGCGGGCCTCCTTGGCCGCGTCTTGCAAAGTGGTCAGCACTTCGGGCGCAGTCTGTCCGTCCTTTTCCAGCCGGATCACGCAACCGGCGATGTAATGCGCGATCGCCGCCAACGGCTGGATCAATTCGTGGGCGAAGCTGGCGGTCATCACGCCGACCATGCTCACCCGGGCGACGTGCGTGAGTTCATCGTGCTTCTGCTGCAGCGCTTCGGCGGCCCGATGCTGATCGGTGATGTCGCGCACAACGACCGTGGCGGCGATCACCTTGCCGTCTTGCCACAAAGGCGCCAGATGGCTTTGATACCAGCACGGCTCGCCGGCGGTCGTCGGGCCGGAGACCTCATTGGTGACGCATCGGCCATGCTCGAACACTTCGGAAAGCGACCGCTGGAATTCGGGGATGAACGCCGGATAGAGAAAGTCGTTCGCCGAGCGGCCGAGCACCTGCTCGACGGTCAGATCGTCGCGCCAGTTCGGGTGGTTGATGAACTCAATTTCCCCATGCCGGTTGAGTTGCAGGATGATGTCCGGGGCGTCCTCAACCAGCGATCGCCAGCGGGCCTCCGACCGTTCCAGCTCCAGATAGGTCCGCCGCCGCTCGTGAATCTGCTCCTCCAGCGTGATGGAAGTCCGCAGCAGCAGTTCCGTCCGCGACCGCACGTGTTCGGAAAGTTGCTCGTTGAGCGATTTGAGTTCGCGCTCCGCCTGCACGCGCGCGGTGACGTCGGTCGCCACCCCGACCGCGCCGACCACCGCCCCGGCGGCGTCGCGGATCGGCTTGACCCAGTTCTCGAAGCACGCGGCACCGATCTCGATCACGGTGTTCTGTTCGCGGCCGTTCAAACCATCCCGCAACACATCGAGGATGACGGGATGATCGGCGTACATCTCAAAGGCCGAGGCACCCACCACCTGGCCCGATCGCAGCCCCAACGTCTCCAGGCCACGGCCCTCGGAGAGCGTGAAGATGCCCTCTCGATCGACGGCCCACATCACCACCGGCGTGTGCGCGACAACCTGCCGCAGCAATTCCACCGCCCGCGGCCAATCCGGTCCGGGATCGGCCGACAGTCGCGGCGGCACGGCATCGACGCCCGCTTCCGGCGGCATGGCAATCCATTCCAAGAATTGGAATCTCAGAGGATCAACGGGCAAAAGCGTAGAGCGACCGCGCGGCAGGGTCAAATGTGCGGAATCACATTTGACGGCCGACGGCTCGTTCGTCACCCTGCTGTCGTTCCCCACGCCGAACGGAGTCTCGCGATGGCGGTCTACGGATTGATTCCCGCCCGGCTGCAGTCCACCCGGCTG
>JAWXBB010000316.1:0-6884 GCA_034439795.1 Planctomycetaceae bacterium
ATTCTTTTCCGCGTAAACAAATCCACCCTCCAAGTCGTGCGCGTCCTCCACAGCGCAATGGATTTTAAGCGGCACTTGCGTCCGTCGGCGTAAAGACGGGAGCCGATCCGAGGGGGCCAATCCTGATAGTCAGCACGTTTCGATTCACCGCGGGTGGTCATCTTGCCGCGGACGATTCCCCGGCCCTTGGTAAACGATAATTCCTCCCGAACGTGCAGTTGAGCGTCCCAGCCGGCGGCGACCAACGCCGGAGTGATGAACTTGGTGCAAGTTACCCGTTCGCTGAGCTTCCGTTTGTTCATTCAACGGAACTCCCGAGGTGGATGCCGATGCGCGGACGGTTCGAGGCGAGCGAGATTTGTAGCCGTGCGTCAGCTTCTGGGGACATGCTGGAGCAGCGGATAACGCCGGAAAGTTCTGTGCGAGGCAAGCTGCGCGTATAGGCGTGCAGTCCATCCTGAAATCCGTTCGTCCTGTCACCGTATTCCGGGATTCGATCTCCAACCGGACAGGATACACGATGACAGGATGGACGAAATCGTGCTCTCTACGATGGAGAAGATTGAGGGTTACGTTGCGGGCAACGCGAAAGAGGAAGGCGCGCGCACGCAATCGGGCGACCAGGCTTCGCCTTTCAGATTCGCAGATACGACTCCTGCACGACGTCGTCCACTTCGCGGACGCCTGGGAACGATCCGTGCAGATACGCACGCAGCGAGGAATCATGCCCTTCCTCGGTGAACCAGCGGGCCGGGTTGATCCCCGCCGGGTCTCCGAGGTGGGATGGAACGTTTACGACGAAAAAAGCAGTGGGTCAGTCATGGATCACCCCGGACCAGGAGCAACGTACCCCTAAATCCCACCGCGTTGCGTGCGAGATCAGAAGTTGAACGTGGCGGTGAGCGAAAGTTTCCGCGGCGCATGGTAGCGGAAGGTGTTGGGGACGTCGCCGCCGGCCGCGGCGTTGAAGGTGTAGGCGGTGTAGACGACATCCTCCTCGTCCAGCAGGTTTGCGACATTGAGCTGCAGGCGGGTGCGAACCTTGCCGAAACGAAGTTCGTAGCTCGTGTGGGCGGAAACGAGGGCGTAGGCGCTGGCGTAGCGGTAGTCGAACGGAGCGCCGTTGGCGTTGCCGATGACCTGTTTGCCGCGGAGGTTGGCACCGCCGCCGACGGAGAAGCCCTTGAGTCGGCCGTCGCGGAACGCGTACGTCGTGTAGATGTTCGCCGTGTACTTGACGGTACCGTTGAGCGTGCGGCCCTGGGTGTAGCCGTCGATGGTACTGTTGATGTCGTTGATGTTGGTCGCGATCCGCGCGGCATTGGGAAGCGCGGGATTGGCGGCTCCGGCCTGCCAAGTGGCCATGTGCGTGGCGACATAGGCGCGGAGGCCGGGACCGATGTCGGCCTGCTGGGTCTTTGGGATCGAGTAGTTGAGCATCAGGCGACAGCTGCGCGTGAGGTTGGCCGTGACGTCGAGTTCGATGACGTCGCCCTTGTAGGTTTCGAGGTCGCGGAAGGCGAGGATCGTGTCCTCGGGTCGTCCGAGGTCGTTCCAGATTTCGTTGATGTCGGCCTGGCGATCGCCGGCACGGGGACGCTCGGTCTGCTGCATGTCGTAGTAACCGAGGCTGCCGGAAAGCTTGCCGCCGAAGAACTCCATTTTGATGCCGAGATCGATGCCTTCGTTGGACGACGGTCCGATGGGGGAGCCGTCGATCTGGGCGGCGCCGCTGCCGGCCGCGTTGAAGGATTCGGAGAAGTTGGCGTAGAAGCCGATCCATGGCACGGGGAAGAAGACGGCGCCGGCGGACGACGTGCCGACGCCGACTTTGCTCAGGTCGAAGGTACCCGGACCGTCCGTGGCACGCATGATGGACGAGCCGTCGGGATTGGCGGCGACGCGGCGGTGCTGCTTGCGTTCGTGAGTGTCGTACCGGTAGCCGAGGAGCACGGAGAGCTTGCCGTCGAGCAGCGAGGAGGCGGACGCGATCTGGTTGTACTGCAGCGACTGGTCCTCGTCGGCGGCGTTGGTGTCGGTATAACGCACGTCGGTGCCGTTGGAGACGAGGTTGTCGAACGTGGCGGGATTGCGGGGGCCGTCCCAGTATTGGCGGATCCGGACGACGTTGGTGGCGACAGTGGAGTTCGCGTTGACACCGTTCACCCGGCCGGCGGTCCAGACGTAGTTGTTGAACTCGTCGGTGCGGAAGCCGGAGACGACGCTCAGGCTCTGGCGCAGCCAACGGAACTGTTTCTTGTAAGCGAGGCTGAGACGCCAGTCGGAGAGTTCGTTCTCCTGGCTCTGCTTCTGCGGCTGCACGTCCGAGAACGCCTTGCCGAAGTTGGGATTTGGTGCGCCATTGGGCAGGACGGTGTTAACATCGATTCGATGCTGGTCCCAGACGCGCACGTTGGCACGGCGGGCTTGGTCCTGATGGTTGTAGGCGAGCTGGGCGACGATGCCGGCTTGCAAACGATGCTCCAAGTAGAACGTCCAGCTGCGGTAGTTGGTGTCGATATAGGCATCGGGCGGCTGGAGGCTGAATTCGCGGCTGGGAATCGACGGGTAACGATTGATCGCGGGCCGCCCATCCGGCAGGATGCGCAGGGCGGTGCCGGTGGACTGAAAGTGGCCGCGCAGGTTCAACAGCCCGAGCGACGCCTGGGCGGGATCGTAGACGAGGTAGTCGTCGTTGACGCCGGTGTTGAGGCGGGCGACGCCGGTGCCGGCCGTGGGCGGGGCAGTGACACCATTGTACACCGAGGTGCGGTTCCAGTTGGAACTCTGGTCGACGAAGGTCTGGGCAAACGAGATCCGTCGGTAGCGGCCGTCCTCGAACTCGCCGCGGACCTGCGTGTCCTTGGCCAGTCGATACGTTGCGGCGAGGTGGTAGCTGTCGCGCAGGGGTTCGTCGTAGTCCTTCCATCCCTTGAGCCGGTCGTGGACGGCGTTGACGCGGACGGCGAGCTTGTCGCCGGCGGGCACGTTGTAATGCATGCTGGCGCGATAGCCGCCGTAGGTGTCGGTGCGGAGCTGGACACTGCGCCGTGCCACGAACAGGGCCTGCTTGGTCCAGGTGGTGTTGACGCCGCCGGGGTTGCCGTCGCCAAAGAGGATGGAGTTGGGGCCGCGGGCGAACTCGAGCCGCTCGGTTTTTAACTGTCGCTCGAGACGTACCAGCGGAAGTAGTTCCGGCTGGGGAAACTGTTGCCGACGCCGCGGATGTTGGTGTTCTGCTCACCGAAGGTGGCGGTGTCGCCTACCGGGATGGAATTGGGCGCCCATTCCGCTGCGGAGGCGAAGTTGGTTGCGCCGATATCTTCAAGGAATTCGGCGGTCAGGATGCTGATGGCCGACGGCGTTTCCTTGAGTGGCGTCTCGATGCGGCCCCCGGCAAGGGCACTCGACGCGGTGTAGTCGACATCGCGGTCCGTGCTGACTTCGAAGGCGGCGAGCGTGATGGCCTTGTCGGATTCGGGAGTGCTGGGCGCCGGTGCGGCGGGTGTGGTTTGGGCGCCGGCGCGTGAAAGCGCGAGAACGACAGACAGCAGGCAAAGCCAGCGGGAGAGTCGGGCGGTTTGAAGGTAGTTCATTGGATCGGGGAAACGGGACGAAAGGAATTTGCCGATGAAAACGAGAGCAGGCATCCGGTCTGGGCGAAGGAAACGGGGAGCCGATGGATGCAGTGGCCGGCCGGGCCACGCGAATCAAAAGTGCTCTGGCGTCCGTTTCACGACGCACCGGGCTTCTTGGGGACATCGACGCCCGCGGCCCGCGATTGCGCGGCATGGAGGTTGGCCACCATGGCCTCGAGTTTCTGCCGCCAGCAGGTGAGCCATTAGCCTGACGACGAAGTCCTGGTTTTCGCAGCGGTAATCAGCAAAGTAGCGCGAAGGATGGCAGTGCGGGCGAGGCGGAGATAATTGGCAATTCGCGGAAGGACTCCCGAAGTATAATGCCACGTGCCGCTGGATCGCTCGAGCTTGCGAGACTCCGCCGCCACTGCCGAACTGCAGCATGCAACCGGCAGACCCCGTGGGATCGCGCCCCCCCGCGCTTTTAGGAGAGTCGGTGAGTTGTTCGGTTTCCGATTCGGCGGCAGCTTGAGGATGACGATGACTACGGACGCAGAATTGCTGGCGGGTTATGTGAGGGAGGGCTCCGACGCGGCTTTCCGGGAACTGGTGCAACGGCATCTGCCGATGGTCTACGGGGCTGCGTTGCGGCAGGTGGGCGGCGATGCGCATCTGGCGAAGGACGTAACGCAGACGGCGTTCGTGGCACTGGCAGGGAAGGCGCGGAAGCTGGAGGGGCGCGGGACTCTGGCGGGTTGGCTTTATCTCAGTGCGCACCACGCGGCGGCGCAGATGGTGCGGACGGAACGCCGGCGGAAAATACGCGAGGAGGCGCATGCGATGCAGGAACGACTGACGAACGGCGACACGACAGCGGAGTGGGAGCGAGTGCGACCGGCGATCGATGCGGCATTGCGCGAGCTCGGCGAGATAGACCGTGAGGCGGTGCTGCTGCGGTTCTTTGAGGGGCGGCCGTTTGCAGCGGTGGGGGCGTCGTTGAACGTGAGCGAGGATGCGGCGAGGATGCGCGTGGAGCGGGCGCTGGACAAACTACGTGGCGCGCTGGCACGCCATGGGATCACGTCGACGGCGGCGGCGCTGGGGGCCGTGCTCACGAGTCATGCGAGCGTGGTCGCGCCGGCAGCGCTGGTCGCGGAGATCGCCAGTGCGGCGGCACTGGGTGGGGCGGGGGTGGTGGTGAGTGCGACGATTTTTATGAAAACCCTGATGATAGCGGTGTCGGCGGTGGCGGTCGTGGCAATCGGCGGCGCGCTGTATCAAGCGCAGCAGGCGCAGCGGGCAGCTACGGATGCGGCGCTGGCGGAGAAGCAGCGCGACGCAATGGTCGCAACCTTGAAAGCGGCGCAGGTGCGGGCGGAGGAGGCCGAGCGAAGAATGCGAGCGGTCGAGACGCGGGCGGTGGCGGAAAAGGCAAACGCGCCGGCTTCAAGCGGAACGCCCCCATCGCCATCGCGCGTGGCCTCGATCACTGCGGTTGCGGCTGACGGAACGTCCAAAGGAACCATCCACTACGCCGACACGCCGGAGGGCAGGCGTGCGATGATACGCCATGCGGTCGGGCAGACATTCGGTGCGTTTTTCCGAAAGATGGAGTGGGACGAAAGGCAGCAGGATCTTTTCAAGGAATTGTTCGCCGATCGAAAGGAATCTGAACGGAAAAAATTTCAGGGCGCGCAGACGGAAGGGAAGCGGTTGGGCAACGACGTGGCGAAGGCGATTTTCGAAGAAGCTTCGCGGGAGTTTGACGAGCGGCTGCAGCTGCAATTTGGCACGGGCGTGGTGGAGGCAAAGCGCGACTACGAGGCGAAAGGAGCGTTTCGGCACGTGGCGGAAGAAACGGTGAAGCGGGTTTTCTATTCCGACGCACCACTGACGCATCAGCAGGCAGACCGGCTGGCGGAGATCATGGCGTTGAACTCGCGACGGACGGATGGGAAATTCGATATCGATGCGATGGATCGCAACAGCGTGTTCGCGCAAGCTCAGGGGATACTCTCGCCTGCACAGCTAGCCGCTTTCCGTGAGGTCGACGCGGAGCAGAGGCGACAGCGGGAACTGGAGCAGAGGGCGCAGTCGGAACGGAAGAACGTGGCGGCGCCGTCCAAGTGATGGCCGAGCAGACGGACATTCCGATAGGCGTGCACGCATCGTGTCGTCCGGCTTTTCAACTTCGGTGATTCAACGCGGCGCGGGCGGCGCGGGTCCAACCGATCAACGGCGGAAGCGATACCAGACCACGTTGCGGGACTCGCGACCAGCTAGCAAAATTTCCGGAGCTCCGTCGCCATCGAGGTCCGCGGTCTTCAGGTCGTACGCTTGCTGCTGGTTGCCGGTGTCGATGTCGCGCGCCACAAACGAGCCGCGGCCATCATTCTCATACCAGCGAACAACGAATGCGGTGTAAGACGACGCGGCCACGTCGAGGTCGCCGTCGCCATCGAAGTCCGCCACGCCGAGCGCGTGCGGATTGGCGAGCGCGCTGTCGATCTCATGTTTCTGCCACGTTGGATTCTTGAACCAGAAAACGCCCTTGCCGTGGCCGCAGCTCGCGACGAGGTCCGGCTTGCCGTCGCCGTCCACGTCCGCCACCCGGACATTCGTGGCGCCTTTTTCGCGCGCAATGACGTGCTTGGTCCACGGTTCATCGGTCACTGCGCTGCGTTGCCACCAGGTGAAGGTGCCGGCCCCGGAATCGCCCAGGATGATGTCGCCGCGACCGTCCTGATCCACGTCGCCAACTTCCAGATAATGCGGCCGGCCATCGGCACCCGCGCGGGTAACGATCTCCCGGCTAAACGCGGATGCGCCGCGCGCCGGCGTGCGGAACCAGACGACGCTATTCGGAAAATGCGGACCGCTGATGCTGTCGGCGATCACATCGGGACGGCCATCGCCGTCGAGGTCGCCAATCGCGAGCCCGTGGATGCCGTTCAGCTCGCGGTCGATGACGTGCAGCGGCCACGGCGTATCCGTTTTTCCAGTATTCTCGAGCCAGGCGACACTGAAGTCCGGGCCTTGCGGCGGAGTGGCGGTCTTGCCGGCCGCCTGGGCGTTGCGAAATTCAATCCAGGGAATTTGATACCTACCGACCACGAGGTCGGTGTCACCGTCGTGATCCGCATCGAGCGCCACACAGTAGAGCATTTTCCCGTCCTTGGCATCGAACACGACGTGGGGCGTCCACTGGGGACTGAGCAGGGCGAAAACTTTGGTGACGCCCATCGCGATCAGATCCGGTTTGCCGTCACCGTTGGCGTCCAGGGCCGCGACGCTCCAGATCGATTC
>JAWXBB010000317.1:0-24445 GCA_034439795.1 Planctomycetaceae bacterium
ACGACGTACTTGTCCGTCACCGCGGCCGACGAATGGAACGGGAACTCCCCGCCGCCGGTCTGATAGCGCCAGACGACTTCGCCCGCCTGCCAATCGACGGCGACCACCTCACTGGCATACGTTCCGACGTACAGGAACTTGTCGACCACGGCCGGAGAGGCAATCAGGTACGTCGACAACGGCATGTCGGTCCGCTGCTTGCCGTCGTTGATGTCGATGACCCGCAAATGTTCGTCGCAGCCGGCGATGAACGTGTAATGGTCGGCGATCGCGGGGGCGCAGTGGACGTAACCGTCGGTGGCGAACTTCCAGTTCAGCGTGCCGTCGGATTCCTTCAGGCAGTACAGGCTGTTGTCGTACGAGCCGAACAGGATTTTGCCGTCGACGACCGCCGCCGAGCTGAAGATTTCGCCGCCGGTGGGGAACGTCCATTTCTTCTTGCCGGTCTTCCGGTCGATGGCGTGAAAGACGCCGTCCTCATCGCCGAGATAGACGGCATCGGCGGTGACGGTGGGGGACGACTTGAAGCCCGGCGCGAAGCTGTTCGCGGGGACGACCTCGACGGACCGATACCCCCAGAGTTTCTTGCCGGTCTTGCGGTCCAGACAGACGAGCTCGCCGGACAGACAGGGGACGTACACGTGTTCGCCGACGATCGCCGCGGTGGCCACGATCTGGTCGCCGAGCTCGACCTGCCACAACAACTCGAGTTTGTCGGGCAGTTTTCCCGTGGCGACGCCGGTGAGGGCCGTGTCGCGGCGGAAGGCGGGCCAACTGGTGGTGCCGGGCGGCTGGATGTCCGCCGCGAGTCCGCTCTCAGCACCGAACAGGCCGAAGCCCGTCACTAACAGGATGATCCGTCCCAGGCACATCGGTAAAGCTCCTCGAGACTGTGGACATCAACGGGTCGGGGATTGAACGTCGCGGTCCATTGCTGGGCGGCTTCGGAGGCCAGTTGCGGCAGGGCGTCGGCAGGCACGTTGCAGGCGGACAGCGTGGTCGGGCAGCCGGCCCTGGCGACGATGCCGGCAATCCAGTCGGCAAGCACCCGGCCCGCCTGGGGATCGTCCAGCCCGCACAATCCGGCATCGGCCGCCAGCCGGGCGTACAGCGGGCCGGCCACCGTGGAATTGTACCGCACCACATGGGGGAGCATCAGGCCAATTGCGAGTCCGTGGGTGATCTCGAACCGGGCCGTCAACGGATTCGCCAGCGCATGCGTCGCCCCCAGCATCGAATTCTCGATGGCTGCCCCGGCGAGATGGGCGCCCAGCAACATCGCCCCGCGGGCCTCCAGATCCTGCGGGTTGTCCAGCACCTTGGGAAAGCTGCTCGACAGCATCCGCCACGCGCGGCGGCTGAAGAGGTGCGAGATCGGATTCCGTTTGGTGGTCACGTTCGACTCGACCGCATGGCTGATGGCGTCGATGCCCGTCGCCGCGGTTACGCTCGCAGGCATGCTGATCGTGAGCGACGGATCGAGCAATGCCGCTTTGCACGCGGCCTTCTTGTCGCCGCAGGCCATCTTGCGGTGCGTCCTGGCGTCGGCGATCAACGCGAACGACTGCGCTTCGCTGCCGGTGCCGGAGGTCGTCGGCACGGCGATGAGCGGCAGCATGGGCTTCGTCGCCTTGCCGACGCCCCAGTAGTCCTGCATCCGCCCGCCGCTGGTGAGCAGGAAGTTGATTCCCTTCGCGCAGTCCATCGCGCTGCCGCCGCCGACAGCGATCAGGAAGTCGATCTGCCGCTCTTTGGCAACGACGAGCCCGCGATCGACGTCTTCGGTCGTGGGGTTCGGCTGGACCTCATCGAAGACGGTCACGCGGACGTCGGCGGCATTCAGGCTGGCGAGGCACTTGTCGATATGGCCGGCCTGCTCGATGCCGGGATCGGTGACCAGCAGCGCGTTGCGGCCGCCGAACTCGCGGGTCAATTCGCCGAGCCGGCCGACGCATCCGTTCCCGAAGACCACGCGCGTGCGGGGATCGAAATCGAACGGCGGCAGCGGGTCCAACGGAACGGCAGGCGGCATGGGCGGGGACTCGATGCGGGAGAAAACCAAGGCGGGATGTTAACCACGAAACACACGAAAGGGCACGAAAAAATCAGAACAGCAGGCGGCGGGCAATGATCACGATGTTGAGTGAGTGAAGATCAGATCTTCATGGGCACTTCCGTACAATTGGCCATTTCTTTCGTGTTTTTTCGTGTGTTTCGTGGTTAAACCTCTTCATCTTGACTGTCCGCCGGTTGACGAAGCAACCCGGCATCAGGCGTCCGATGCCGGGTTGCTGGTCACGATGCATTCTTTCATCGATGCCAGTTACTCGCTGTCCCCGGCGTCGAAGACGGCCGTCGGCTTGAAGCCCCCCTCCAGCTTCGCCCCCTTCTTGATCGCGAACAGCGTGGATTTGTTCGAGAGGTACAGCGTGTTGTTGGCGGCCACCGGCGTGCTGTAGATCGAGTTGATCATGCTGACCTCGCCGAGGATGTTCAGCTCCTTCGACAGCTCGAAGATGGTGACGTCGCCGTCCTCGTCGCCGATGAACACCTTGCCGTCGACGATCAGAGGCGAACCCCACGACGCGGCGAACATGTCGTGCGTCCAGTAGACCGTCGGCTTGCCGGGCGAACTCAGTTTTTTGGCATCGAGGCAATGGACCAGGCCGCTGAAGTCGGCGACGTACAGCAGGTCGTCCTTAATGGCGACGCTGCCGATCGTGCGGTGCATCGTCTCCTCGAATTCGATCTTGCCGTTCTTGTTGCGGTCGACGGTGTCGTAATGCCAGACCACGCCGGAGTTCGGATTGGGAACGGCCTTCTCCCCCTTCTTGGTGTCGACGTTCTGCAGGCGACGGACCGCCAGTTCCTTGCCGTCGGCGCCCATCGCGAGTTCCAGGCTGATGTCGCCCCGTTTGGTGGGGTCGAGACAGTAGAGGTGGCCCACCCCTTCGCCGTGCTCGGGGTCTTCGCCGACCGCACAATAGACGTGGCCGTCGTAGAACACGGGCGTGCCGATGAAGTGGTTCCGCGTGGCCCGGCCGCCGAGCAGGTACAGCGATTCCTTCGGGTTGCCGTCGAACTTCCACAGCAGCTTGGGCTTCCCCTTGCCGTCTCCCTTGGGATCGAAACAGTACATCCAGCCGTCGCCCGAGCCAAACGCGATCTGGGCCTGGCCGCCGACCTCGAAATGCACCGGGGACGACCACTGTCCATGCAGGATGTTGATGCCCGGGCTGTTGTCGGTCCACAGCACCTTGCCGGTGTTCTTGTCCATGCACACGTGGCTGGGGGCCTTGGGGGCGGGGATGTTGAGGTGGCCTTCATCGACGCCGTTGCCGGTGTCGACGAACAGCAAATCGCCGAACGCCGTCACCGAGCAACTGCACATGTTGTGCTGCGAGACGCCGAGTTCGCCCATCATGTCGAACCGCCAGATGACGTCGGCCTCGTACTTGTCGTCGCTGGCCTCGGCCTTGAAGGGGCCGTCGTTGTCGCCGTCGTGGAAGCCCTCGGCGTCGAGGCACAACACTTCGCCGCGGCTGCTGACGTACCACACGCGGGCGTCTTCGCAATACGCGGTCGAGCAGATTCCCTGCTGTGGCCAGTCGTGAACGCGGCCGGAGGGGAGCTTGGTGCTGCTCGACTGCCACAGGAACTGGCCGGTCTTTTCGTCGAAGCAGATCAGGCAGCCGAGATCGACGTTCTTGGGGAACCGCTTGATGTACCCCGAGCCGTTGTTGGTCCCGACGAACACCTTGCCATTGGCGATGACGGGGTTGCCGTAGGTCTGCGACCCGAGCGGCGCCGCCCAGAGGATGTTCTCGCCGGAGTTGAGATCCCAGCTTTCGGGGATGTTCTCGCCCGCGGGGGTGTTGTTGCGGTAGGGCGTGCCCCCCCAACTGGGCCAGTCGAGCGCGCCGACCTTCAGCCTGGCGATGTGCTGGAGCGCCGCGGTCGAGGGATCGAACTTCTCCGCCGCGGATGCGGCGAGCTGGCAGACGGCAACCGCCACGACGGCGGCGAATGGGATGCGATTCATGTCCTGTCCTCTTGCGTTGCGAACGGCTCTATTCGGGGAATGCGGATGATTCGGGTGGTTCGACCAACCGGTCGGCGACAGCCAACAATCGACCGACGGGCAACTCAAATCCGGGCAACAGATCGGTCTTGTGAATCTGATTCTCGCCAATGACGGCGACGTCTGCACCGCGGATCACCGTCAGGCTGCGGTTGAAGCGGTCGATGATCCAATACTCTTTGACGCCGATCGCGGCGTACTCGGCGCGTTTCTGTACGAAATCGCGCCGCCGATCGCGGGAGGTGTCGGAGACATATTCGACGGTGATCGTTGGGACATCCCGAGTGTCACGAATCGGTCGATTAAACCCGGCCCAAATTGCGCGATCCATCCGCCGCCAACCGGCACTCGTGCGAACCGATTGCTCGGGAGCAGTCTCGTCCAAATGAGAGCCGAGCGGGTGGCTGTATTTGTAGCTTTGAAGCAGATACCCCAGGAAGTCGTTGGGGCTGCGTTCCCCGATGTCAGCCGGCGGCGACACGACTAGCACTCCATTCACAAGTTCGTAGCGATAAAATGGATCCCACTCGGTCGCACGCTCGTATTCCTCCGGCGACATCTGCAACCCGTTCGCCCACGGACCGAGCGGCCGCGTCGCGGACAGTTCCGGCTCGATGGCTGGGGCAAGGGTGAGCATGATGAAGGCGTCAGGTATTAGGTTTCAGGCGTCAGGCAAAGCCAATCTACTGCGGCACCGACAGCGGAGTCACGGTCACGTTGTCGAAGAAGATTTCCGTGTCCTTCGCGTTGCCGAACAGGCCGGGGCTCCCCTGCTCGTTGGCGGGGGAATCGGTCCATTCGATCGACCAGTCGGTCGGTTCGGCTTCGCCGCGCTTCCACACCTTGGCCTTGAGCACGGCGACGTTCTGGCCGTCCTTCTGCTCGACGGTGACGCGGAACTTCGCCGTGTACCAGACGTCGGCAGCCCACTCGAACGGCACGTAATGATACTTTTGATCGTGGGGAATCCAGGAATACAACTTGAGCTGCTGGCTGGCCCCCATCATGTCGAAGCGGTAGCGCTGACAGGTCAACCCGATGTCCGGCATCTTGGAGTTCTTGTCGGCATCGGCGGAGACCGGCTGTGCCACGGCGTACACGTCGGCCTGAATCTCGTAGTTCTTCGACTCGATGTGCCCCAACCAGCCCTGGCTGCGGGTGCCCTTGGGGATGGTCGTGATCTTGCACATCACGCCGTTTCCCTTGAGCTTGTACGCCGGGTTCTTGTCGACTTCGAGCCGCATGGCGACGGCGTCGTCCCCGGTCCAGCGCCACTCTTTGATGACGCCGGCGTCCTGCACGCGCTTGAGGGCCCCGTCGAGCGCCGCTTTCGCCTCGTTCTGATTCGTCACCGATTCCAACAGCCCCAGATACCGGCGGAAGTTCGTCCACGCCTGGACCGGCGTGCTGTCGTCGAACTTGGCGGTCGGAGCCGGCACGTTGGTGAACTGCGTCGTGAGATAGATGTAGACTTTGGCCGCGAGCGGCTCGGCCTTCCGCAGTTCGTCGTGCAGGTTTTCATCGACGACGATGTGCCGATAACGCATCCCCACACCTGTGACCGGGACGCGACCGTCGTCGAACGTGTACTTCCACGGGAAGTCGGGCACCACGCGGATGCGGGCCGTGGCCTTCACCCCCGCGGCTTCCGCCGTGACGATCACCGCGTTCTGCTCGCCGGACGTGTCCGACTGGAATTTGCCCGCGGCGTCGATCGCGCCTTTGCCGTCGATCGTGTACTTCACCTGCGCGTCTTTGGCGATGCCAAGGTACTGGCCGTTCGCGTTGTAGAGCAGCGTCTGAAACTGCTGCTTCTGGCCCGGCTTAAGCAGCGACTCCGCCGGAACCACGACGGCTTGCGCCGGCTTCGGATCGTCGGCGATCGGCTTCTCCGGCGGGATCGGCGGCAACGGATCGGCGGTCGGCTTGGCGTCCTTGAAACCGATGCAGTACATCGCGTTGTCGGCTGGCAGATAAATGCGGCCGTGCGAGACGATCGGCGAACCGTTGATCTCCGAATCCATCCGCAGTTGATGGATTTTCTTGAGTCCCTTCTCGGCGGCCTCGAAGATGTACCAGCGGCCGTTGGCATCGGTGCAGTAGAACTTGCCGTCGGCGTAAATCGGGCTGCCGCGGCCCATCGTGCCCAGCTTTTGCTTGCCGATGATCTTGCCCGTTTTCAGATCGTTGACGAAGAAGTTGCCGCTGTCGTCGATGGAGTAGATGCGGTCGTCGACGACGATGGGCTGCGTCTTGCCGATGAACTCTTCGCGGGTCCGCCACAGTTCGCCGGTCTTTGTGAGGTTGCCCGACTTGGAGGCATCCAGGGCGAAGAGCGCGCCCATGCGGGTGTCGTCGAGGTTCTCCTCGCTGTGCCCGCAGATCACCGTGTTGCCGACGATCACTGGGGCCGTGTTGAGGCCCCGGACGGACGCCTCGTACTTCCAGATCGGCTTGCCGGTCCGGGGTTGGAAGCTGTAGACGCTGCCGTCGCCCGCGCCCAGGATGTATTGGGCCTGTCCGTCGACGACGGCGAGGATTGGGCCGCTGTACGTGGTGTCCTCGGGGAACGGCTTCGTTCCCTGGAACCAGACGAGCTGGCCGTTGCGCTTGTCGAAGGCCAAGACGCGGTGCTCGGGCTTGGACATCTCGCCCCAGCCGATCACGACGCCGCTGATGATGACCAGATTCTCATGCACGATGGGGAAGTTCGTCCGGCCGCCGTAGGTGGTGAGCAGGCCGAACTCTTCGCTGAGCGAGCGGGACCACACGACTTCGCCGTTCTTCTCCGGGTCGAGGGCCACGAAGTAGCCGCACACGCCGAGGGCAAAGACGTTGCCCGATTCCGGATCGCCGACGACGTTCGACCAGCCGACGCGGGTGTCGGGCACGTCGGTGAGATACACGTTGAAGACGTGCTCCCACAGCACCTCGCCCGTCTCCGCGTCGGCGCAGATGACCTTCTCGGCCTCCTGCAGCGTCGCCGGGTTGTGGCGGGCCAGCGTGAAGATCCGGTTCCGCATCACAATCGGCGTGGAGCGGGAGCCGAGCTCGGCGTTCTTCCAGAGCAGGTTCTCGCCGTCCTCCGACCAACTGGCCGGCAGGTTCTTCTCGCGCGAGATGCCGTTCATTTCCGGACCGCGCCAGTACGGCCAGTCGAGGGGATCGCGGACGAGCTTCTCGGCGGCGGGCAGCAGCCCCGAACCGCTCAGCACAAGGGACAAACCCAGCATCCACGGACGGAAACTCATGAGCCGGATCCTCGGGAGGCGTTCAGGCGGTGGGCCAAGTCAGGCAGGGGCGATAGAATCGCCACATCCACCATAACGCCAGCCCTGCGGAGCGGCAAGTAGTGAAGCCGCCACCGTGAGCCCAAAGTGAAGAAGACCGCGAAACCGCCAGCGTGGGCTCGAGCCCACGCTGGCGGTTTCGCGGTCTTTTTCGGGTCGGGGAACTACTGCCCGACTGACAGCACGTCTTTGAGCTCGGCCTCTTTCGTGCCGACGGTCAGATACGCCAGGCCGTCGCGGAGCTGCACCTTGCTGACCACGCCGGAGACCGACGTTTGATCCGTTCCCACGGCGGTGATGTGCTTGCCGATGAAGGCCGTCGAACTGGTGAGCTGCTGGCTGAGCGTCAGGTTCTTCAGCGTGTCCTGCAGTTCGATGTCGGCCTGCAGATTCCGCATCTGTGAAATCTGGCTGAGCAACTGGTCGCTGTCCATCGGGTTCGACGGATCCTGATTCTGCAACTGCGTAATCAGCAGCTTGATGAAATCCTCGCTCGTCAGACCGGCGAAGCCCTGCTTGTCGGCGTCGATCACCGGGATGTTGTTACTGGACCCGGTGCTGCCCACTCCGTTGACGGCCATGTCGGACTCCTTCCGTGCGCAATCGTCGGTGAATCATCAGATGCGGATGTTGAGTTCCTGCAGCGCTCCGGTCGCCGGCGCGGGCGAACTCGCGTTGGACACTTTGGCGGACCGGGGCGGCTGCGGACTCGGTCGCCGCGGCTCGTCGCGCCGGTCGGGCGAGGACTGCCCCGAGGTGGCCGACCAGTCGCCGCCGGAGGCGGTGCCGTTCGAGCGGTCGCGGGCCAGCGGCTCGGTGCGGACGACGTCGATCCGCTCGACGATGGCCCCCAGGCGCTGCAGCGCTTCGTGCAATTGCGGCAGATGCTCCTGCAGCAACTGCTGCGCGACGGTGGAATTCGTTTCCAGCCGCGCGGTCAGCAGGCCGTTGTGCGTCCCCACTTCGATGTGCAGCGGTCCCAGGTCCGGGGGCGTGATCTGCACCGAAAGTTGCCGGCCCGCATCGCGGGCCTCGACGACGTATTGTCCCAACCGCTGCACCAACCGCGTGGCGTCGTGCGGCGGCAATGTCCGCGGTTCGGGCGGTGAAACGTCCGTCGCAGACGCCGGGCTGTTCGACGATGTCGGAGCCGACCATCGCTGCTCCGTCGGCGATGCGGCTTCGTGCGGCGGGGAGGCCGGTTCGGGCGGCGTCGGTCGCTCCGTGGCAACGGGCAATGTCGCGGTTATCGCTAAATCGAGCTTTGTGTCCACCGAGGGGCGAGCCGACACATCACTCGTCGGCGGCGAGACAGTGTTCGTGTCAGCGGCCGTGTCGCCGGTGGGCTTGACTGGAGACGGTACGAATCCGGGCGCCTTCAAGGTTGCGAGGGATGGCACGATATTCAGCGCGCCGGTCGCCACATTGTCGGACGGCGCCGTCGACCCCGTGATGATCTCGGACGCGACCTGCTGTTCGTCGGAGACATCGGCTTGGGAAGAATCGGCGCGCACGTCTGACACGACGGGAACCGCGGCGGCGGCAGGGCCCGCAATGGCCGGCGACGACAAGGTCTGAACCAGACCGATCGGTGTGGCCGGGATGCTCTCCGGCGCGTGGGCGGCGGCGACCGCTGTCACCGGCGTCACTGACTTGTGCGGATCGACGATGAAGATCGTCAGCGTCTGCAGCAACGCGGCGGACAAGACGGTTGGCGGCGCTGCGACAACCTCGGTGACCGGTGAGGTCTCGGACGCGTCGTGCTGACAGCAATCCGAGTCCGTATTGTCGGCGCTCTCATCAACGGGAGCAGCCGCATCTTGATCGGCGACTGCGGGAGTCGCATTGGGAGCGCTCGTGGCCCCGTCATTCAGCAACCGGGCGACGAGATCGGCCAGTTTGGCCAGGATCGCCGACGAGGATCCGTCCGCGGCCGTCGCGTTCTGCGCGAAAGATGCCTGCTCCAACAACCCCGCCGCCAGTTGCTGCGGATCGGCGATGGCGGCGGTCAACGCCTGGAGTTGCTGCGAAAATTGCGCTGGAGGTGTCGCGATCGGCGTCGCGGAAGCGTTGGGAACAACGCCGAGCGACAGAATCGACAGCCCGGTTGCATTCGCGGTGCTGTCGGTAACATCCATGGGTCAATCATCCTGCAGGACGCTGTGGATCGGTGCCGGCGTCGAGCTTTTCGAGAGTGTCCCGAATCACCGATCGGGTGGGCTCGCCGTGGTAAATCCCCTCGAACAATTCCTGTCCGCGTTTGGCGGCGTCCGGATTGGTCTGGAACGCCTGCAAGATTCGGGAGATCGATTTTTCGGGCAAGCCGCGGAGCAGCCCCACCCCTTCGGGAGCCGTCAGCCCCATCAGGCGCTGGACGGCCTCCTCCGGCGGAGAAGTCAGCAGAATCCCCCGAGTCTGTTCAGTGGCCCCATTTTCCGCCTGTTGACGAAGCTGCTCCAACTCGGCGTGAAACTGAGCTTTCAATTCATCGAGCGTCTTGCGATCGGAAATCAACTCATTCACGGTTTCGGAAGTCATTCGCTTCAGAAGACTGAGCTCGTTCTCCCGCGATTCGAGTTCCAGCACCCGAATCAACCGTGCCTCCTGGATCTCATCCTGCGATGTCTGCGGGCTTTGCGCCGACTCTTGAGCGTCGGTCGGTTCCGACGCTGACTGCCCGGCCAACGCCAGCCGAATCTCCTTGATCGACGTCGGATTCAACGTCCCCTGCGTCCACAGCCAGCCGACAACGGTCGCCTGCGCCAACAGGGCCACCACGCTGAAGATGCCGAGGATTGAAAAGATTGCACGTAACATCGCAGATCATCCCATGTCGGTCTCAGGGACTCCCCGGTCGCGTCCCGGTGAGTTGACCCGCCTGCCAGATTTCTTCGCGCTCGCGTCCCTCGCGCCGCTCCTGGTCTTCCACGGCGGCCTGTCTTTGCTTGTCGGCGAGTTGTTCCAGAACCTTCACCCCTTGATCGGCCAGCACCACGTCCTGCCGCCGCCGGGCGATCTGTTCCGCCAGCGTCTCGCGCGCAGCCAGCAACCGGGCCGCCTCCACGGCGAGTTGCCCCGCGTGATACCGCCTTGCTGCGGCCTGATCGACGTCCAGTCGGGGCTGTTGTTGAAGAGCCTGCAACTGAGCCAGCATCTCGCCGCGGGCCGTCAGCACGGCTTCGCGCTGCCGGACCAGTTCCGCGTCCTCGGCCAACACCTCCGCCAACCGCTGCCGACACAGGTCGCGCAGGTGTTCGCGATAGTTGAGCAGCGATTGCAGCCGGAAGTGAAACATGGGGAGGGTGAAAGAGTGAAAGAGTGCAAGAGTTTCTCAGTCATTGCGACTCATTCAATCCTCTTCACGCCGCTGTTCCTTTCCGCGCTTCTCGGAGCTTGTGGAGTTGAATCAGTCCCTCGCGGGCGGCGGCGAGCGAGCCGTGCTCGTCGGTGCGTTGTTGCAGGTATTGCAGAATGGCCGGGCGGAGCTGAATCGCGGCGTCGACCAGCGGATTCGTGCCCGCCTGGTAGGCGCCGATGTTGATCAGGTCTTCCGACTGCTGATACGCTGCCATCAGTTGCCGCAGCGATTGCGCCGCCTGCTTGTGTTCCGGGTCGGCGAGCTCGTTCATCAATCGCGACAAACTGGTAAGCACGTCGATCGCCGGAAAGTGTCCCTGATTGGCCAGCCGCCGCGATAGCACGACGTGCCCGTCGAGAATGCCGCGGACGGTGTCGGAGATCGGTTCGTTGGTGTCGTCCCCCTCGACGAGCACGGTGTAGAAGCCGGTGATGCTGCCAGTCTGCGTGCGACCGCTTCGTTCCAGCAGTCGCGGCAACAGCGCGAACACGCTGGGTGGATAGCCGCGCGTCGCGGGGGGTTCGCCCGCAGCGAGGCCGATCTCGCGCTGGGCCAATGCGAACCGCGTGACGCTGTCCATCATGAGCAGCACGTTCTTGCCCTGGTCGCGAAAGAACTCGGCGATCGACGTTCCGAGGTAAGCGGCGCGGAGCCGCAACAGGGCCGAGTCATCGCCGGTCGCGACGACCACCACGCTGCGGGCGAGTCCTTCCGGGCCGAGATCCTTCTCGATGAACTCGCGGACTTCGCGGCCTCGTTCGCCGATGAGCGTGACGACATTGATGTCGGCCGTTGTGGACCGTGCGATCTGGCCGAGCAGCGTGCTCTTGCCGACGCCGCTGCCCGCGAAGATGCCGAGCCGCTGTCCCTGCCCGCAGGTGAGCAGGCCGTCCAGCGTGCGCAGTCCGGTCCCCAGCGGGGCGTCGATCCGCGGCCGTTGCAACGGCGACAACGGGCCGGGATGCAGCGTCACCCGATGCGGCAGAATCGCGGGGGGCAAGCTGTCGATGAACCGGCCGCGGGCGTTGATCACTCGACCGAGCAGCGCGTCGCCCACGCGAGCGCCGGGGGTCGATTGCACCAGCCGCACGCGCGTCCCGCGGCGGATGCCCCCCAGGTCGCCATACGGTAACAGCAGCGTTTCGTGATCGTGAAAGCCGACGACTTCGCCATCGACCGGCTCGCCATTTTCGCGCTCCAGCCGCGCGATCGCCCCCAACGGCGCTGGGAACCCCGCCACAGCCGCGGTGAGCCCGACGATGCGCGTGACGCTCCCCGTCAGCCGCGGGGGCAGAATGTGCGACAGTTGATCGGCGAAGGCGAGCGTCATGGGGACAACAATTCTTCCGCGATGCGTTGCAGCATCGTTTCCAGACGGGCGTCGATCTCGCCGTGACGGGTTTCGATGCGGCAACCGCCCGGTGCGATCGTGGCGTCGGGAATCAGCTCCGGCGTCGCACAGGAGGTCAGCGCCTGCACGACCTGCTGGGCCCGATCGCCCAGCCGCTCTAGATCGGCCGGATTCCAGTGCATCCGCAATTGCGGTTGTCCGGCGGCGAGTTGCAGGGCCTCGGCGATCATCCCCTCAGCCAACTCGGGCTGTGCGGCGAGATTCGTCCGCAGCAGCTTTTCCGCGATGGCGATCCCCAACTCCACGGCGGCCCGTTCCCACCGCGACAACCAGTGATCGCGCTCGGCACGCAGGGCCTGTGCAGCCTGCTCGAGCGCGGGCAATGTCGTCGTGAGGTGTTCGGCGAGCCGGGCGTCGGCGAGCTTCGTCGCCTGCTGCTCAATCAGTAGTCCGGCGTCTTTGAGACCCTCTTTGCGACCGGATTCGCGGGCGTCGGCCAGCGTCTTCTGCCGCAAGGCCTCGGCCTCTTTCTTCGCCTGGTCGACGAGGTCAACGGCCTCCTGACGCGCGGCGGCCAGTTGCGCGGCGGCCTGTTCGCGGAGATCGTCGAAATTGAACGCCACGCGCGACGACAGTTCGCGCACCGCCGCCGCCTTCAGCACGCGCGTCGGGGAACTGCCGGTCATGTCGATCTCCAGTAATGGACTGCCGGTTGCAAACGGCCGGCTCATGTTCTCCCCTCGCCCGGCGCTTCGCTGGGAGAGGGGCCGGGGGTGAGGGTGTCTTTTGTCTTTGGTTTTGATTTTTTCCGAAGACCAGAAAACCTAAAGGCACCCTCACCCTAACCCTCTCCCACCGAAGCGGCGGGAGAGGGGACAAATCAGAAGCAAGTCACCGAGAGTTGCATCACGCAATGAACTGTTCGCCACCGCCGCCGCCCGAGGAGACGGTGATTTCGCCGCCGTCTTCCAGCCGCCGCACGGTGTCGACGATTTGCTGCTGCATGGCCTCGACGTCGCTGACCCTGACCGGACCCAGGTACTGCATTTCTTCCTTGAGCATTTCCGCGGCCCGCTGCGACAGGTTGCTGAAGATCTTCTGGCGAATCTCGTCCGACGCCCCTTTGAGCGAGACCGACCACTGGTTGTTGTCGACCTCTTTGAGCAGCGATTGAATGGACTTGTCGTCGAGCTTCAGCAGATCCTCGAACACGAACATCAGCCGCCGGATTTCGTCGGCGAGCTCGGAGTCCTGCTGATCGAGGCTTTCCAGAATCCCCTTGTTCGTCGCGCGGTCGGCGACGTTGAGAATCTGGGCGACCATCGGCACGCCGCCCCGCTTTTCCATGCTCTGGCTGAACATGTTGGTCATGCGGCCCTGCAGCGACCGCTCGACGTCGGCGATCACCTCGGGGCTGGTCTGCTCCATCGTGGCCACCCGGCGGATGACCTCCAGTTGCTTGTTCGAGGGCAGCCCGCCGAGCACTTCCGCCGCAAGCGCCGCGGGGAGATGCGACAGAATCAACGCGATGGTTTGCGGATGTTCCTCGACAATGAACGTGAGCAAGCTTTCCGACCCGGCCTTGTGCAGGAAGCCGAACGGCGTCGAGTTCATCGACTGCCGGACGTTCTCCAGAATCTGACCGGCGTTGTCCTTGCCCAGCGACTGCTCCAGCAGCTCGTTGGCGAAGTTCAGGCCGCCCCGTTCGATGGGGACCAGTTCCTTGTACTGCGTGGAGAACTCGTCGAGGACGCTCGTCTGCTGGTCCTGGGTCACGTCTTCAACCTGCGCGACCTCCATCATCAGTTTCTCGACCTGCGGGCGCGGCAATTGACTGAGCACCTCGGCCGCCAGGGGCTTGTCGAGGCTCAACAGCAGAATCGCAGCTTTGCGGGTCGCTTCCATGAGATGTTCGATCGTGAAACGGGACAGCAGGGGAATCGGCATCAACACTTACCCCTCGCCCGGCGCTTCGCTGGGAGAGGGGCAGGGGTGAGGGTGTCTTTTGTCTTTGGTTTTGATTCCTTCTCGCAGACCAGAAAACCCCGAAGAACCCTCACCCTAACCCTCTCCCACCGAAGCGGCGGGAGAGGGGACAAAACCATCAACTCTCAACCATCAACCTTCCTCACTTCGCCGCTTGCAGCCACTTGCTGATCACGGCGGCGCTCGCTTCGGGGTTGTCGCGGACGAGGTTCTGAATCAGGTCTCGCCGGGTCGGTTCGCGCGGGACTTCCGGCGCTTCGCCGGCCGGTTGACCGGGGCGTGACGGCATTTCGCCATTGATCTCGGGCAGCGCCATCGGCGGCGCGGCTGGCGTCGAGCGTCGCAGCATGATCAGCGCCATCATGGCGAACAAAGCCAGTAGCGCCGCACCACCCCACCGCTGGCTCCAGTCGAACGCCTGGTCGCTCCACGTGAGCGTCAGGACAGGAGTCTGCGGCACGACGCGGTCGACGGAATTCACCACCAACGCCGTCGGCGGCGAATCCGGCGGAATGAGCGCCCGGACGCTGGCCGTCACGCCGGCGGTGACGCTCTTTTCGATCTCGACGGGGTCCAGCAGTTTAATATCGGTCTCACCGGCCGCTTTCCGCATGGCGGCGACGTTGCGGTAATACTCCCGCGGAATCGCCACGCTGACCTGCACCGCCTTGGGCATCGCGGCGATGATCTGCTTCTCGCTGACCTCGAATGACACCCCGTTCACCGCCTGCGTGCTGCCGTCGGTGAACGTGCGGTCCCGTTCGATGCCGGGCGACGCGGCCAGCGACGCCGGCCGATTGGCGACCTGCCCCGGTTCGCCCCGAGCCGGCTGTTGTTTCTGAGTGTCCTTGAGGTTCGTTTCCTGCGAGAACACCGGCGCGAACTTCTTCGGGTCGACCAGCTGGTTGCGGACGATGGACGATTTCAGATTGTCGACGTCGACATGCACCGTCACGCCGACGTCGGGAATGTACGACAGATCCTGTTCGATTTTCCGTTGATACTGCCTCTGAAACTCGTCGATCCGCTGCACGAGCTTGTTGTCGAACGGATCGTCGGCGGCGTCCTGGGCGTGCGTCTGACCGGTGCTGACGTCGAACACCGTGACGTCGGCCGGGCTGAGGTCGGGGACCATGCTCGCCACCGCCGTCTGGATCGACCGCACCAGCTTGGCGGAGACTTCGCGGCCATTCTTCGGCCGCAGCGTCACGTTCGCGGTCACCCGGCTGCGCTGGCTCCAACTCTTGCGGCCCGATGAGGCGATCGCCACGCGGGCGTCTTCAATATCGGGGACGGCCCGGATCACCCGGCGGACTTCCTGCAACAGCATCGCCTCGCGGCGTTCCTGCCGTTCCTTCTCAGTGCTGAACGGCCCCAGCGATTCGTATTGCTTGAGGAGTTGCGAGCCCATGTCGGACGGGACCGCGTCGAACTGCACGAGCGCGGCGTTGTAGCGGGCCACGTCGGCGACGGGGACCATCAGCCGCTGGCCCTCGCGACGGAACTCCGGCAGCCCGCCTTCAATCAACGCCTGTTCGGCGGCGATGATTTCCTCCGTCGAGAACACCTTGCCGTACGACAACGCCGTCAGCCCGCTCTCGCGCTGCTGCCACAGTAGCCAGCCGAAGCCGGCGATGACCAGCAACGGCACCACCGTCAGCGTGACCCGCTGACTGGGCGACATCGACCGATACAGGTCGAAGAATTGCCGGGAGATGCGTTGGAGGACGTCCATGGGGGGTGGTCAGTGGTCCGTTGTCAGTTGTCAGTGGGAAGAGGTTGGTCGTTGTTCGGATTCATTTCCTACCAACCCGAAGCGGGAGCGAGGGCGAGCGCTCGTCCTCGCTCACGCTTCGGGTTGGTGTCAGAACCGCATCTGTTGCAGTTCCTGGTAGGCGTCGACGAGTTTGTTGCGGATCTGCATCATCAGGCGGAGCGAGAGGTCGGCTTCGCGGAGGGCGGTGAAGGTTTCCACCATCGCCAGGTCGTCCCCGACGAGGCTGGTTTCAATCATTTGCTGGGCGTCGGCG
This sequence comes from Planctomycetaceae bacterium, assembly GCA_034439795.1. Taxonomy (GTDB): domain Bacteria; phylum Planctomycetota; class Planctomycetia; order Planctomycetales; family Planctomycetaceae; genus DSVQ01. The sequence continues at coordinate 16,097 of JAWXBB010000317.1, forward strand.
TTCTGCTGCACCGTGTCGGTCCACGACTGCGTCAGCAGATCCTGAAAGCCGCTCGTCGCCGGCGCGGCGGTCGCCGCGGGCGATTGCGTCGCCGGCCAGTTGAGGGCCGGCAGGGACAGGGATTGAATCGGGGTGGTCATGGGGCGTTACTCAATTCAGCCGAGCAAACGAAACGTGCTGTCGATCATGTCGCGAGTGACGCGCATCGTGGAGATGTTGGCTTCATACGCGCGGGTCGCCTCGACGGCGTTCACGAATTCGGTGATGACGTTGATGTTCGGATAGCTCACGTAGCCCTGCTTGTCGGCGTGCGGATGGCCGGGGTCGTGGATGCGCCGCGGCAACGTCTGCGCGTCGGTCTCGACGGTGGCCTGCACGGCGGTGCCGCGGCCGCTGCGATCCTGCTGTTTCGTCGCCGCTTCGAGGACGACCAGCCGGCGCTGGAACGGCGACGGCTGACCCTGTTCGTTCATCGTGGTGTGCGAGTGCGCGATGTTCCCGGCGATGGTGTCCATCCGCAGCCGCTGGGCCACCAGCCCGCTGGCGGAGATGTCGAGCGTTCGCAACATGGTCTGTCTCTGGAGTGAAGAGGTTTAACCACGAAACACACGAAAAGCACGAAACTGAGTCAGAAGAGGGGGATTCTTGTCATTCCACTCCGAAGCGAGGCGAGCACTCGCCATCGCTGACGCTTCAGGGTGGTATTCTCATCTCCATGAATTCACTTTTTCGTGTGTTTCGTGTGTTTCGTGGTTAAATCTCTTCGCTTATCCCACTCGTTCGCTGATCGCCATCTGCAACTGGTCGTATTGCTGCTTGAGCACTTCGGCGGCGAACTGTTGTAGCAACTGGTTCTGGGTCATTTGCAGGAACTGCGATTCCATGCTGCGGTTGTTGGCGTCCTGAAACGTGATGCCCGGCTGCGACCGCGGTTCGCGGGCCTGAAACAACGTCTCGGGAAACAAATCTTCCAGCATGCTGATCGGACTCGGCGGCGAGCCCGGCGACTCCAGCGTCAATGGCGACAGCCCCGGTGACGACGGCGCGGGATGCTGCTGCGCCACCGCCTGGGCCAACGCCTTCTGAAACTCGGCGACCGGCAGGTCGCGCATCCGGTAGCCGGGCGTGTCGATGTTCGCAATGTTCCCTGCCAGGACTTCCTGCCGGCGCTCGGCGAACCGGGCCACCTGCTTCAGCAGCGGCGAGGTCGTCGTGTTCAGCAGCGGTTGCAACATGGGGAGACTTTTCGATTTTCGGGTGCCACTGGCGACACCCCGCGTCACAGCCGTGGCACACAAATCTGAAGCACCCTCACCCTAACCCTCTCCCAGCGAAGCGCCGGGAGAGGGGACAAGACTCATAGCACTGAGCAACTCTGGCACTCAGTCACTTTTTCACCCTTTTCACTTTGGAACCCACCGCTTACGCGGCCTTCTGACCCGGAAGGTCGTCTTCGTAGACGACCGTCGGGGTCCAGGGTTGGGCGTTCGAGCCCGGGCCGCCGCGCGGCGGGTAGCCGTACTCGCGGAGCTTTCCGGACAGGGTGCGGATGCCGATCTGCAGCGCCTTCGCCGTCCGTTCGCGGTTGCCGGCGAAGCGGGCGAACGTGGCCTCGATGAGTTGCCGCTCCATCGCCTCCAGCGTCAAGCCGGCGGGCGGTTCGTCTTCGGTGGTGTTGGCCAGCCACGGTTCGATCATCGTCGCAGTCAGTTTGCGGCCGGTGTCGATCGTGCAGGCCCGCTCGATGACGTGTTCCAGTTCGCGGAAATTGCTCGGCCAATGATAGGTCTGCAACCGATGCAGCGCGTCGAGCGTGAGGCTGCGCGGCGGACGCCCTTCCTTGCAGGCGATCTTCCGCAGACACGTTTCGGCGAGCGGAGCGATGTCTTCCGGACGGGTTCGCAGCGGGGGGAGGTCGAGCCGTTGCTGGGCGGCGTCGCGATGCAGCTCGGCGCGGAACAACCCGCGCTTGAGCAGGTCGTCGAGATCCGCGTGCGTGGCGAGAATCACCCGCACGTCGAACCGCACCCGGTCGCCAGTCCCTTCGCGTTCGTAGCGCTGGTCCTGGAGAACCGCGGCCAGACGGCGCTGGAGCGGCAACGCGATGCAATCGACGTTGTCCAGCAGCAGCGTGCCGCCGTCGGCGAGTTCCAGTCGGCCCGGTTGCTTGACCGTGGTCTGCCCGGCGGACGAGTCTGCGACGCCGAACAGTTCCTGCTCCAGCGTCTCGGCGGAATGCACGCTGCAATCGAGGGAGACGAACGGCCGGTGCGCCCGCTTGCTGGCGTCGTGAATCGCCTGGGCGACGACGTCGGCTCCGCAGCCGGGTTCGCCGAAGATCAGCACGCTCGATGAAAGCTCGGCGAGCTGCTGGATGCGAGTCCGCAGTTGCTGCATGGCGGGGCTGTGACCGGCCATGTCGCGGAGATTGCGGTTGCAGAGCTGGCGCCGCAGCCGGCGGACCTCGCCCTGCAACTGCGACCGCTGCACGGCCGCCGCGGCGAGCACGGGGAGCTGCTCTTCGGCGACGGCGTCGGCCAGCCACTCGCAGCGGAACCGGCCGGGTTCGGTCGGATCGAGGCGGACGATCTGCGTCCCCAGGCCCGCCTTGGTGATCGCCGCCTGCAACATGTCCAGCGAATCGCCGTTCGCCAGCGTCCCCACGACGCAGACGTCGGGCGCGGCGGCTTGCAGCCACTGCACGGCCGATTCGATGCTCGACGCGCACCGCGTCGAGTAGCCCTGGGCCTGGATGCCGGACAACCAGGACTGGGTTTGACCGGGGTCCGTGCCGACGATGAGCACGGCCGTTGCCGCTTCAGCCGGAGCGGGCCGGCCGGGGAACGGAATGATGTCGGGATGCGCCTGAGTCATGCGGGGCACCATTCTGAGACGAGGAGGTGACGGAAATGAGAGACGGGAGATCAAACGGAGACTGCGTTACAGATCGAGATCCAGCCGCCGGAATGCGGTCGGATCGGACGGGGACTGATAGGCCGCCAGCAACTGGCTGCCCTGGTTCACATCGCGCAGCAGTTGCTGCGCGATTTCACGATTCGCGGAAAACTGTTGCGTGCTTTCCGTTTCGATGGACAGTAACTCTTGCAGCAATCGTTCGGCATCATCCAGGACTGCTTCGCAGGCCCGCCGGACATCGCCGGACATGTGGTCGCGTTCCGTGCGCCACGCCTGCCACAGCGCGGCCGGTTCGCGGCCGGCGTCGAGCAGGGCGTCGAGCAGTTGTTGTTTGTGGTTCAGCAGTTCCACGAGGCCCGGGTAATCCTCTGCCGTCACCAGCGCCTGCTGCTCGACCGACAGGTCGAGCAACGCCCGGCAATACTCGCGGCGGCTGCGGAACGCCGCGAGATATCGGTCGGCTGTCAGAGTGGCAGTGGTCATGATTCCGCAAACGTTTCTCAAGAGACTGTTTTTGTCGCCGGGAGAAGCCCAGGGATAGCAATCCCTGGGCTTCCGGGATTACCGATAAACCTGTCGGACCCGGTCCAGCCACTGTGCCCATTCAGCGGGCGTCAGGTTGGTGGTCGGGGCCTTGAACGCGGCTGCGGGAATCTGGTTCTGTACGAGGATCACCTTGGCCTGTTCGAGCAGGCTGCGGGCTTCGATCAACCGGTCGAGTTGGGCATACGCATAGGCCATCTGCACGTGGGCGGTCAGCACGCGCACGTCCTGCGGGAAGCGGTGCATGGCGGCGGAGTAGGCGGCGATCGCGTCTTCGTAACGCCGCAGGGCGAACAAGGTGTGCGGCAGTTCGAACCAGGTGTTCTCCCAGATCTGCCGGCGGACGGGATCGAGGTGGTCCGCCTGAAACTCGGCCGTCAGATCGTCCCGGAGGCCCTGAAACTGGACGAGCGCCTGTTCGAGAACCTCGTTCAACTGCTGCCGAGCCTGCTCGCGGGAGTTTTCCGTTTTGGCGGACTCCCATTGACGCTGGCGGTGAGCGCCCAGCAGTTGCAGCGATTTGCCCAGGTGGTACTTCGCCTCGGCGATGTCCTTCGATTGCGGATACCGCGAGACGTATTCGTAGAACCGCCGCGTGGCTTCGTTCGCCTTGTCGAAGACGTCTTTCCACAGCCGGTCGGTTTCCGCAGGTGAGATATTGGGCCGTTCGAGTTGCCGCCGCGACCACGCCGCTGATTCCGTGTGCAGCTTGGCGAGCGAGAACAGGGCGTCGCGCCATTCGACGGCCGACGGCGCCAGCCGATCCGTCGTCAGGATGGCCGTCCATTGATCGGCGGCCGCCTGGGGGTCGTCTTTCTCCAGATGGCAGATGCCGAGCAGGTGCTGGGCCTGAAACACCACCGCACTGGTTGGATAGGTTTTCAGCACTTCCCGGAAGCTTGCCTCGGCGTCGTCGACGCGGTCGAGATCGAGCAGAATCTGCCCCTTTCGCACCAGGGCAGCCGGCTTCATCTCCGTCGAGGACTGCCCCAGGAACCGCTCGACGCTGGCCAGGGCCGTCTCAAAGCTGTGACCGCGGCGATAGAAATCGGCGCTCAGCCACATTGCGGCCCGGGCGTGTTCGGCCGATCGCTGGATCTGGGCCAGACGGTCGTAAGCCGCGCCGGTTTCCTCGAACAATTGCCGCAACGCTTCCGTCCGTTCGGCCCGCTCCGTGACGGAGGCCTTGGCGAATTCCTTGTCCGATTTATCGGCCCAGCCGCGGTAGGCCTGCGCGGAGAGGTCGTAGGCCTGATCGCGCGGAAAGACCGGCGTCATCAGTTCGGCCAGGGCGATCGCTTCCGCGAAGTGTTCGCCTTCAATCCACATCGTCCACGCCCCACGAACCCGCTCGCGGAAGTTGTCGAGGCTGACCCAGCGGTTGCGGAAGTCGTCGCTGCGATTGGCGGCCCGCAACGCGGCACCGTACAACTGCAACGCCTTCTCGTGCGCGCCGGATTGTTGTTCCATCCGACCGAGGGCCAACCCGGCGACGAGGGCTTCGTCGGAGTCGGCAAAGGCATTGATCACCTTGCGGTAGTATTCCACGGCCCGCTGACGGTAATCGCTGCGGTCGGCGGCATTGTGCGTTCTCTGCATTCCCTCGCCGGCCATCGACTGGGTCAGCTTGGCCGCTTGCCGTTCCGCGGCCAGCCCCATCAGATATAACGCGGGACGATAGGCGTTCCCTTGAGTGGCTTCATTGACGGGCACCTTTTCCAGCAGCGCGAGCGCTTCCGGCAGTCGTTCGGCGGCGATCAGCATCCGGCCGCGAAGCAGCAGGACCGCCGACAATTGCGGGTCCAGACCTGCCTGTGTGATCGCCGTCTCGGCCTCCGTCAACTTGCCGAGCGCCAATTGCACGGCAGCGTGTTGCAGCACCGCGGCTTCCGCAGCGGGCGTCTTGGGTTCGACGCTCTTGAGCAGCAGGTCGCTGAGGTCGAGCGCGCGGCTCAGCCGCTGGTCATTGCTCCAACTGGGGTCGAGATACAAGTCGATCAGCAGCGACGCCGCAACGAGCCGGTTCGGTCCTTCGACGCCGGCCACTTCTTCCAGCAACGGCTGGGCCGCCGTGCTTTGGCCGACGCTTTCCAGACAGCTTCCCAACGCGAACGCCCAGACCGCGCGGCGGTCGTCGGGCAGACCCTGATGATCGGCTTCCTTGAGATAGCTGATGGTCGCCGCCTTCAGCGCGGCGACTTCCGCCTCCTGGGCTTCGGCGATCGACAGGTACTCGGCCATGCCCAGCACGTACTCGACGCCGCCCGGGAAGACTTCGTCGTGGTACTTGTCGGCTTCCAGGGCCTTGGCGATCTCGCGGGCGGCTTCGATCTCTCCTGCGTCGATCAGCTTCAGCGCGTCCTGCAGACGGTCGATCGGCGTCACCGGCGTGGGAGCGATGAAGCACCACGTCACTCCGCCCACCAGCAGAATCGCCGCCGTCCCCGCCAGACCCATCAGCAGGAAGCGGCGCTTCTTCGGAACGGGCGCGTCGTGGCCGCCGGCTTTCTCCGCAGCGGCATGGGCAGCAGGGGATGTGGGTTTGGCGGACATGACGTGACAAACCACGATCGCGAGCCGGAGCTCGAGAATTCGAGCCACTGCCTGGCAATGTTCTGAGGGGAGATCGGATGTGAGCGAAGTCGCCAGTCGATGGGAGAGGATGACTGGAGTCCCCGGCAGCGGCATGCGCGAACGCACGCCGATCTGCGGGGGACTGCAGGCATCCGCAGCCAAATGACGGGGTCGCGGGAGACAGTGACGAATCGCCAGGATTCGGCACGAGCTGCCGGGAACCGCATCACGCGGCTGCGTCGTTCAATCGAATTGTGTGTTGGGAGTTGGAGAAGGCGGTGGATTGGTATCCGCAAAGGCTGCCGGATGTCAACGGCAATTCGTCGAGTTCTGCCGATGTCGCGCCCGACGTCGCAGAATCGGCCGCGGGCTGTGTTTTCAGGCCAAAACTTACAATTCCGTGCCGTCAATTCGGCCAACGGTACGCCGCTTGCGCGTTGCCGACGAAGAACCGTGCCAAGGCGTCCGGGTGCTTCGCCCGGACGTACTGCTGGACGATCGACTGCACGGTCGCGTAGTCGGCGAACCGAGCCGACACCGGCCAGTTGCTGCCGTAGATCACGCGGTCGTCCCCGAACGCCGACCACGCGGCGTCGAGCGTCGGCTCGTAGTACGCCGGGTCGGTCGGAGCCTTCCGGTTCCCCTGCGACGCCCCCTCGACGAGGGCCGACACCTTGAGGAACACCTGCGGATGCTTCGCCGCCGCGGTCAACTCGGTGCGCCACTGTTCGGGCACCATCGGCCCGTCGATTCGCACATTGGCCAGATGATTGATGACGATCCGCAGCGTCGGCAGCTTCGCCGCCAGTTTGTCAACCAGCGGCAACAACGCGGGACCGCCGTTCACGTCGAGTACCTTGCCGGCATCGGCCAGCGACTTCAGATCGGCAAGGAACTGCGGTTGATCGAGACCCGTCCCCAACGGTCCGGCATTCACGCGGATGCCGAGCCACTTCGGTTGCTTCACCAACAGCGGGAAGTGCTGACGGAAATCGTCGGACCCCGGCGGCAGGTTGCCCACCAACCCGAGCAGAAACGGATTCTTCGTGGCGAGATCCAGTACCCATTGATTGTCCGCGACCCAGGCGCTGGCCTCGACGACCACCGTGCCGACCACGCCCAACGGCTCCGCGAACTTGCGGTACTCTTCGGGGAGTACGGGCCGATACAGGAACGGGTCGTTCGCCGACGGCCAGGGCACCCCCTGCGGCCGCGTCGGATCGTAGAAGTGCGTGTGCGTGTCCACGATCCGCAGCGGTGCGTCGTCCGCCGCGTGCAGCACCGCTGGTAGCGCGAGCGCTGCGGTTGTCGCTTGGAGAAACTCCCGGCGGGTGAACGATGGCGTCATCATCTGCGGCCCCAATTCTCTGCATGGTGATGATTCGATGACACGACAGATGATACAACAGGGGACGCCCAGGGATAGCAATCCCTGGGCTTCTGCCCCTCACGGATGGGCCGTCATGCTCCGCGATCACCACTTCACCGATTACCGCAACCGTCGCATCACGGTCATGGGCCTCGGCAGCTTCGGCGGCGGCTTGGGAGCCGTGCGGTTTCTCGCCGACCGCGGTGCCCGCGTGACCGTCACCGATCTGCGACCCGAAGCGCAGTTGACGGACTCGCTCGCACAGCTCGCCGACGTCCCGGTCGACTGCTGGGTGTTGGGGCGACACGACGAAGCCGATTTCGATGCCGCCGAGTTGGTCGTCGTCAATCCCGCCGTCCGCCGCGATCATCCACTGCTCGTCCGCTGCCGCGAGCGCGGCGTGCCGCTCACCAGCGAGATGAACCTGTTCTGGCAACACCAGCGCGGCATCGTTCTGGCTGTGACGGGAAGCAACGGCAAATCGACGACGACCGCCTTGCTGCACAACATCCTCGTGCAAACCGGCCGCACGTGCTGGCTCGGCGGCAACCTGGGTCGCAGTTTGTTGCCGATGGTTGATGACATCGCCGCCGCCGACTTTGTCGTGCTGGAACTCAGCAGCTTTCAGCTCGCCGATCTCGACCGCTTGCAGGCCCGGCCGCACGTCGCCGTGGTGACGAACTTTGCCCCGAACCATCTCGACTGGCACGGGACGATTGACGAGTACCGCCGGGCGAAACAGTCGCTGCTCCGCTGGCAGCAGGCCACGGACATTGCCGTGTTGAATGGCGATGACGACGATGTCCGCGGTTGGCCGGTGCAAGGCCAAACTCGGTTGTTCGGACTTTCCGGCCCCCTCTCCCCCGTCTTCGGGGGAGAGGGTCGGGGTGAGGGGGCGAGCGCTCCGAAAGGCAAACCCCCTCACCCTAACCCTCTCCCCCGAAGCG
>JAWXBB010000318.1:0-7251 GCA_034439795.1 Planctomycetaceae bacterium
CCGGGCTGCATTGAGTGGGCCTGAGGGATTGCCCATGCTCCCCGGGCCGTGTCCGTGATGGAAGGATGTCCGCGAATGGCCCGATGTTCTCGTGTCTGGTCGGCAGTCGCAGTCGGACTGCTGGTCATGTCGGTCGGTTGCACGTCGTCCAGCCCGACGACCCCGGTGACGCCGTCCGCCCAAACGGGTGCCGATCCGGCTGTCGGAGGCGAACCGACCACCACGGTCACCGGGTCCGCCGCGGCGAAATCCTGGCCGGATTATCCCGACGTTCCGTACGTCGAAATGATGACGGAGGTCGACGGCATCGCCGTTCCGCGGCTCAAGTCGTCGCAGCAGTCGCTGTCGATGGCCGGTCCGATCCCTGGCGACGTCGGCAACGAGCACGCGCAGAAAACGCCGGGCGAGAAGGCGACCGGCGACTGGATCAGCATCCGCTTTAACTCCGAGCCGAAGGTGCTGAACTCAATCATCGAGCCATCGGCCGTCGAGCAGTACATCAGCATGTTCACGCGCGAGGCCCTGGCCCGACAGGATCCGGAGACGTTCGAGTACGTGCCCCACATGGCCTCGAAATGGGTCATCGAAGATTCGATCAAGCTCGCGCCGGACTACGCCGGCAAAGAGCGCCGCGTCGTTCCGGAGGGAGGGGCCGCGGTCACGACAGTGGAGTTCGAGTATCAAAGCCCCGCCGATCCCAAAGCCGCACCGCCCAAGTTGACGTTCGAGACGCAGGACAAGGATGGCAAGCCGCTCGGCAATGTTTGGGTTGGCGTCTATCCCGTCGGCCGCATTCTCGGTGCGCCGATCACCGGCTATCACCAATGGAGCGACGCCGCGGGCAAGGTCCACATTAGCGGCCTGCCGACCGGCAAGTTCACGCTCAAAGTGGGCGCGGAGCTGTACGGCGTCGCGACGAAGAACGCCGACGGCTCGCTGACCGTCACCGCGGGGTCGGCCGAGAATCCGCTCAAGGATGAGTTCCAAGCCGCGGGGACGGAGTCGCTCTCGCTCAAGCCCGAAGACTGGATCGACATCCAGGAGAAGACGTATTTCACGTTCTACCTGCGTCCCGAAGCGAAATGGTCCGACGGCACGCCGTTCACGACGAAGGATCTCGAATTCGGTTACGCCGTCCTCAACAACACGACGGTCGATGGCGAGCAGTTGCGGGTCTATTACCAGGATCTCGTCGAATGCAAGGCCCTGTCGCCGCACACCATCCGCATGCGGTACCGGCAACAGTATTTCAAGGCGCTGGAGTTCACGACGGGCGTCGCGCAGTTCTGCCCGCCGTTCCATCTGTTCGAGCGGTTCTTCAAGGAAGACGGCAAGCAACTCACGCTGGAGCCGCTGACGAAGGACGAGGAAGCCGCCCAGAACAAGGTGAGCGCCCACGGTCAGACGTTCGGCAAATTCTTCAACACCGATTCGCGCTACAACAGCGAGAACCCGCTGGGAACCGGGCCCTACGTCAAAGGCCGCTGGGACCGCGACGACCGGTTGGAGCTCAATCGCAACCCCGACTACTGGCTGCCCGAGCGGGCGGCCTATCTCGACAAGATCGTCGTGCGGTTCATCATCGACAACACCACGGCGATGCAGGCCTTCAAGGCGGGTGAGCTCGATTTCTTCTGGTACATGATGCCCGAGCAGTATTTCGAGGATCTCAAAGGTCCGCCGGATTGGTTCCAGGAGAAGTTCGTCAAGGCCGCGTGGTACTCGCCGATGTTCAATTACTTCGGCTACAACCTGCTGGAGCCGCAGTTGCAGGATCGCCGCGTGCGGATCGCCATGTCGCTGCTGTTCAATAAAGAGGAATTCGTCAAGGAGAAGCTGTACGGAGCCGCGTCGGTGGTGTCCGGCTCGCAGTATTACTTCGGTCCGGGCTACGACCACAGCGTGGAGCCGCTGGGTTACGATCCGGAGACCGCCCGCGATCTGCTCGCCGAAGCCGGCTGGGTGGACACCGACAACGACGGCATCCTCGACAAGGACGGCCTGCAGATGAAGCTGTCGTTCCCGATTCCGCCCGGCAACCCGGTCGCCAAGGATCGGTCCGAACTGTTCCAAAAGAGTCTGAAGACAGTGGGGATTCAGCTCGATCTGGAATTCATGGAGTGGGCGTCGTTCATCGACCGGATTCGCGCCAAGAAGTTCCACGTCTGCACGCTCAGTTGGGCCACGCCCGTCGAGAGCGATCCCTACCAGATCTGGCACTCCAGCGGTGCCGGGAAGGGGAGCCGGGGGAGCAACCACGTCTCGTTCAACAACCCGCAGGGGGACGAGCTGATCGAAATGCTCCGCCTGACTCTGGACGAGAAGAAGCGGCAGAAGATTCATCACTCGTTCCACCGCATCACCGACGCCGAGCAGCCCTACACGTTTCTGTTCTGTCAGAAGGAATTCGGGGCCTACCACCAGCGGTTCCGCGGCGTGAAGTGGTACCGCCTGCGGCCGGGATTCGACCTGACGGAGTGGTACGTGCCGAAGGACGAGCAGATTCACAAGTAGGCGCGCCGTCCGCGCGACGCCCAGGGATTGCAATCCCTGGGCTTCTGTGGTGGTGCACTCAATCCCTCCCGCGCATTCCCCGATATTTCCTTGCTCAACTACCTCCTCAAACGCGTGCTGCTGATGATCCCGACGATGCTCGGGATCATCGTCGTGTCGTTTCTGGTGATGAAGCTGGCGCCGGGCGATCCGTCGGCTCTCAAGTTCGGCAGCGCCGAGCAGGCCGCCGCGGGGATGGACTCCGAACGCGGGACCGAGGCCGCCATCAAGCGGTTCCGCGAGAAGTTTCACTTCGACAAGCCGCTGCACGTTCAGTTCGGCTACTTTCTGAAGCGGCTGGCGACCGGCGACCTGATTTTCTTCCAGCGCGAACGCCCCATCTGGCCCGAACTGTGGGAGGCGCTCAAGGTCACGATGCTGCTCAACATCGTGGTGTTCGTGCTGATCTACGCCATCTCGATTCCCGCCGGCATCTGGAGCGCGTCGTTCCCGCATTCGCGATCGGACAAGCTGCTGACCCTCGGGTTGTTTCTGCTGTACAGCCTGCCGTCGTTCTGGGTCGCCGAACTGTTGCGGATGGGCGTGATGTCGGAATGGTGGACGACGGTCGGCCTCACGCCGCCGGTGCTGCCGATTCTCGGCCTGCGGTCGTCGGGAGCCGAGAATTTCACCGCGTGGGAACGGTTCGTCGATTACGGCCGGCACGTGCTGTTGCCGATCGCGTGCATGACCTACGGCGGGCTGGCGTACATCAGCCGGCAGATGCGGGCCGGCATGCTGGAGGTCATCCGGCAGGACTACATCCGCACCGCCGAGGCCAAGGGGTGCAGCAAGGCTCGCGTGATTCTCGTCCATGCGCTGCGGAACAGCTTGTTCCCGATCATCACGCTGCTGGCGTCGCTGTTGCCGTTCCTCGTCGGCGGCAGCGTGATCATCGAGTACATCTTCAACATCCCCGGCATGGGGAAGCTGTCGTTCGACTGCATTCTCCGCCGCGAATACGACTTCGTGATGGCGACGCTGCTGTTGTCGGCGGTGCTGACGCTGATCGGGATTCTGATCAGCGACGTGTTGTACGTGCTGGTCAACCCGCGCGTCAGTTTCGAGTCGGAGCGGTGACGTGTGTCTTGTCCCCTCGCCCGCCGCTTCGGTGGGAGAGGGTTAGGGTGAGGGTGCCTTTGGCTTTGGATCGCTAGCGGAACGAAATCCAGGCAGAAGCACCCTCACCCCGGCCCTCTCCCAGCGAAGCGCCGGGCGAGGGAGTCAAGCAAAGCACACCGGCTGACATCACTGAATTGAGAGACCCTCGTTTGACTGCCAGCGCCGCCGCCAACGCCGATCAAAGCCAGTGGGCGCTCATCTGGCGACAGTTCCGCCGCCGCAAACTGGCCGTGCTGTGCGCCGGAGTGATTGTGCTCCTGGCGACGACCAGCATCTTCGCGCCGTTTCTGGCGAACGATCGGCCGCTGTATTACCACGGCGTCAACCGCTTCGAGATTCGCGAAGCCGTCCGCACGCTGCGTGAGGTCGTGAAGCGGCTCGCCGACACTCCTGCGGCCGAGATGACGCCGAAGACGCGGACCGATCTGATCCGTGCCGTCAACCTGCAGATTCGGTTGATGCGGCCGAGTCTGCCCGCGGATGTGCAGCCGAAACTCGACGACCTGCGGACGAACATTCTAAAAGCCACCGAATCCTCGGACGCCGCCGCGCTGCGACAGTTGCGAACCACGTTGCAAAGCGAGTTCGGCAACCGCGACCTGCCGCTGGCGTCGCGAACGTACTGGCCGGTGTTCGCCGCACTGCATTGGGGCGACTTGCTGTTCATCACGTGGAACGTGGTGCTGCTCGCGTCGCCGTTGTGGAACCGCGTGCTGCGCAGTGCGATTCCGTCGCACAAGCCGCGCCGCCGGCACCGCGCCACCGCACTGATGTGGGTGGGCGTGCCCGTTCTCGCGGCTCTGACGTGGTGGTGGATCGTGCCGGCGCGGATCGACCAGACGAACTACAAGACCGGCGTGCTGGCTGCCGACGAATCTGCGCCGACGGCATTGGTCGTCTATGAATCGGTGCTGTGGCCGCCGATTCCGTATGGTCTCGATGAGGGGGATCTCGCCCGCAAGCTGGCCAAGCCGGCGATGTTCGCCGAGGTCGACACCAAGCCGTCGTCGCCGTGGAACGGGCCGCACTGGCTGGGAACCAACGGCCTGGGCCGCGATGTGTTGTGCCGCATGATCTGGGGCGGCCGCGTGAGCCTGTCGGTGGGGATCGTCGCCGTGGCGATTTACGTGACGATCGGCATCGTCGTCGGCGCGGTCGCCGGGTACTTCCGCGGCGTCTGGGACTTGATCATCTCGCGGATCATCGAAGTCGTGATCTGCTTCCCGGCGTTCTTTCTGATTCTGACCATTGTGGCGTTCCTCGGCCCCGGCATCATGAACATCATGATCGTGATCGGTCTGACCGGCTGGACGGGCATCGCGCGGCTCATCCGCGGCGAGTTCCTGCGGTTGGTCGATCAGGAATTCGTTCTCGCCGGTCGGGCATTGGGGTATTCGCCAGCCCGATTGATCTTCAAGCACATCCTGCCGAACGCCGTTGCGCCGGTGCTGGTTTCGGCGACGTTCGGCGTGGCGGGGGCGATTCTGACGGAAAGTGCGCTGTCGTTCCTCGGCCTGGGGATCACTCCGCCGACGCCGTCGTGGGGCGAGATGCTGTCCTCCGGCCGGGACGCGATGTTTCACGCCCCGTGGCTGATCTGGTATCCGGGGCTGGCGATCTTCGTCACGATCAGCAGTTACAACCTGGTGGGCGAAGCCCTCCGCGACGCATCTGATCCCCGCCTCCGCGGATCGCGATGATCCATCCCGTTAGCCGCGACCCGGAGACTTTGCGCAGGGGAGCGCTGGGTGGAGCACACGAACCGTGTCGCGCGCTCCCACAGAGCGCTCCCCTCCGCAAAGCCTCCGGGTCGCGGCTAACCGATTTGGTTGTCCCCGCCCGCCGGTTTGCCGACAATCTCCCTCACGCATTCCCGGGGCGAACGATGACGGCCCATGAACTTTTCGAGATTCTCGTCCGCGAAAATGCGGACATGTTGACGGCGTATATCCGTTCTGCCGTGAGGGATGCGTCGTCGGCCGACGACATTTTCCAGGACACGATGCTCACCGCCTGGCGACGGCTGGGGGATTACGACAAAACCCGGCCGTTCGGTCCCTGGCTGCGGGGGATCGCCGCGAAAACGATGCTGGCCTGGCGGCGAAAGCGGGCCCGCGGGGCGGTGTTGTGTGAGGAAGAAATCCTGGAGCACCTGTCCGCCCGCTGCGACGCCGTGCATGGCCAGCCGGGGGATACCTGGGACGAGAAGCTGGAAGGCCTCCGCGACTGCGTCGACAAATTGCCCGAACATTACCGCGAAGTGATTCAACTCCGCTACGCCGATGACGCCACGCCGGAGTCGGTCGCCGACCGGTTGCAGATTTCCGCGGAAACCTTGAAGAAGCGTTTGCAACGGGGCCGGGCCAAGTTGCTGGAATGCCTGGAGCGCAAGCTGCGGTGGAACGAGTCGACAGGTGACGAACTCCCCGCCGCGACCGCTTGATTGATTTTGTAGGGTGTAGTCGAGTCTTCGAGGCTCACCCTCCCTTGGAACCACGCATCGGCCCCAGTGTCCCGGACGCTTGAAGCGTCCAGGACACTTTGCCGTCCGCTGGAGCCGGAGACCGAACATGACCAATCCCCCCGACGACGAACCGACGCCACCGACCGCATCACCCGGAGAGACGCTGGGGAATGCGTGGGTCGACGGCGCGTCCGAGGACAGCGCCGCGCCGTTGGACCGTATCGAGGCCCAACGGGCGGCCGATGTTTCGCTGTTGCACACGCTGCTCGAGCAGGCGCTGCGTCCCGATGCCGCCGCGCGCGAGATCCGCGTGCAGCGCGTGGCGGCGTCTGTGCGCGAGACGGTGATGCCCGCCGCTCCCGCGACCGTGCCGACTCGGCGTCGCTGGCTGGCGACGCTGACCACCGTGGCCGCCGTGCTGATGGCGGGCGTGCTGCTCCGCAACACGTTCAATCCGCGGACGACAGCGACCGCGGCGGTCGACACGGCGCTCAAGGCGGCGACGGTGGAAACCGACCGCGCTTACCGGGTGCAGACGGACCTGCGGCTGCCGGACGGCGCGCCGAAGGAACTCACCGCCGACCTGTGGGTCCGCGGCGGCAGCCAGTTCGTGGTGCGGCAGGATGTCCCGTGGGGGGATCTGTATCTCGGCAGCGACGGCGTCGATCATTGGGTGATCCGCCCCGTTGGTCCGGTGTTGACGGGGCCGGAACCGGGTCTCATCGAGCAATGGCTGCTGCGCGATCAATTGTCGCTGCCGTTCCTGCAGGTCGCCACGTTGCTGCAACGGCTTGCCGACCGATACGACCTGAAGCTCGGCCCCGCCGCGGAGATCGTCACCGCCGAGGGGGCCAAGCCGGTCTGGTGTACGCAGGTCGTGGGCACGAAACGCGATGCTTCGGACTTGCTGGCACCGGACGTCATTCGGTTGTGGACCGCGCGGCAAAGCGGCGTCGCGCAGCAGGTCGAACTGCTCTGGAATCGTCCCGAGGACCAGCCGGGAGTCTCCCGCGTGACGCTGCGGCTGCAGCCGCTGGCCGCCGAACTCCCCGCCGACTGGTACCGCCACGAAGCGCACCACGACCCCGACCGCCGCGCGTCGCGCCGCGGCG
>JAWXBB010000319.1:0-15208 GCA_034439795.1 Planctomycetaceae bacterium
CGACTTGGGCGGACGGCGGCGCGGGTCGGTTGCCTTCGCCGGCGACAATCCGAGGATTTCGGCGGCGAACTGCGGGCGACCGAACAGAAAGCCCTGGAAGTGCGTGAAGCCGATGTCGCGGCAGGCCTCGAACGCCGACTGCGAATCCAGTCCCTCGGCGAGCGTGATGATGCCCAGATCTTCCGCGTGATGATGCAGCGTGCGGACCAAGGCCGTCTGCGAGGCCGACGTGCTGCCGAGGTCTTTCACCAGCGCGCGATCGAACTTGAGGTAGTCGGGCGGCGCCTGGGCGAGTTCCAGCAGCCGGGACTTGCCGATGCCGAAGTCATCGTACGCCAGGCCGATGTCCAGATCGTGCAGCGCCGCGCGGAATTCTTGCATGGCGCTGAGGTCCGGCACTGCCTCCTCGTGAATCTCCAGCACCAGCCGGCGGCCGTCGGCCTCTTTCTGCAACTTGGCGAGCGACTGAATCAGTTCCGGCCCCAGGCATTCGTGGGGATGCGTGTTGACGAACAGCGTTCCGGAGAGCGGCACATCCTTCAGCGTCTTGACGGCCTCGGCGCGGCAATGGGCGCTGAGTCGTTTCTCGACGCCCAGTTTGACCGCAGCGTCGAAGAGCTCGACCGGCGAGGTCCAGCCGGGCACATCGGCGCGGACCAAGGCTTCATACCCGACCGGGACGGCGTTCGGACCCATGACGATGGGTTGATACGCCATCCGCAGCCGGCCGTCGTCGATGACCTCCTGCATCCGCGAAAACAGCCAGAAGTCTTCGAGCGAATAATCGACGGCGGTATGCGCGTCGGAGCCGGTCTGCTGGCGGTCCACGCGGAATTCGCAGTTGGCGAACTGCACCAGATCAGTTTGATCGATCGGCTTCGCCTCGAAAATCCGCCGTCCATTGACGAACGTGCCGTTGGTGCTGCCCAGGTCGCGAACGAGCACTGTCCGGGACGTGGCGATCAACTCCGCATGCCGCTTGGAGACCAGCTTGGAATCCAGACGCAGATCGTTGGACGGATCGCGGCCGATCGAGAACGGCAGCTTGGCGACGGGCACCTGCGACAGACCGGCTTGATCCCCCACGCAGCCGGCCAGCATCCAGCCGTGCGAGCTCGTGGACCCGGCCGCCCCGCGTGTGTTCTCTTTGACGGTCATCAAACTCGGCATGGAGAGTTGCTCTCAAATCAGCAAGCGATGATCGACGGAGTCAGTGACGGTGAGCTCTCAGTTCGACCTTGCGATGCGACACCCAGCCATCCAATCAGCTTATGGCGGCAGACGATGGGATGCCTGAAAGCTACTTTGGCAAGCCGCGGGCAGTCGGCCGGTTGTCGAACTCAAGGTAAAAACCTTCGTGCGGTTGGTCCGGGGGTAGCGATTCTGCGGCGTTTCCCGCCGAATTCTGAGGAGGCAAACACCGCAAACTTCCGTCCCGAGCAGGTTTTATCCCGTCAGGACGTGATCATTTACGCGGACTTGGATGACCAACCGGTGATGTCCGGCAGGAAGGGCTGGGTGTCCCAACGGCATCAGAACTTGCAGGTCCGCGTGGTACAGCTGTCCGAAAATCCGGTGAGCGTCGTCAAGCCACCGGACGTGTCCGGCTCGGCGGAGGTCGAGGCCGTGGTGCTGGAGCATGCGCCAAAGGCCAAGACGGTGATCTCAGTCCTTTCGCCTCCCTTCCTCCAAGCCAGCGGAGAGGGCGGCCCCCATTCAGGAGCACCGCCTCGTTTCGACGCGACTGCCGAGAGACAGTCCGCGGGATCTGATGCCGCCCTGCCGCTGACGATCAAAGACGGTTTCGCGGATCATGCGTCGCAGATGGCGCCGAACCAGCAAGGAACGGCCGTCAGCACCAGCGTGATCAGAGACGCACGCTGCCGCCATCCCCGCCGCGCCTCCAGCCAGGATCACGATGGCAGCCATGATTTCCAGGACCATGGCAGCCGTCTGCGACCGACTCATCGGATGAACTTCTCATGACCGCGAGTGGACTCTGTCGCGAGACGCGGAACCTCGATGTCTCCAGCATCCGGTCATGGCTGCCGCTGACAACACTCAAGAGCGAAACATCAAGTGCGGGGCCAAAGTGTCTGCCGCCAGGGCCAACACCACGGCCACCAGCAAGTCGATCAGCAGCGCCGCGTAGATTGTCTTCCACCGCAGCCGGTCAGGTCGTTGGCGGAAAATCTGGCAAGTCACGGCGCCGGCCGCGCCTCCCAGCACCGCCAGAACCAGCACGCCGCCGGAAAGCATGCCGAACAACAGCGTGAGCCAGACTGCCCCGATCGTGTCTTCCAACAACCAGTCCCAGCCATTCGTGAAGGACGTTGGCCCGCCGACTTTCCCATACGGCCAGGCCGGGAACTGGTACATCAGCGCCACGATCGGAGCCACCAGGAACATTCCGGCGTTGCACCAGAAGGCTCCCCACAAGATCTGTCGCACCAGCGAAGGTTTGGCCGTCGGGCGATCACTCATCGGTTCGTGGCTCATGGCTTAGCTCCGCACCTTGCCCGTGCGTGAATCGAACGAGAGGCTTGCCGGAATTACGTTTGTCACCATTTCCGCAAATTCTCAATTGTTGACGGGTGCAGGAGCGGCCGGCGCGTCAGAGTCCGTGCGGTAGGAATCTGACGAACGGCGTTATGCGGAGCCGGGGCAACGGAATTGACTTGGGGCGATCGACCTGGACATCAAACGCGATGTGGCGACCGCTGGGAGTGGTCGCTCATTGGTGGTCTACAGGTGTCGAGGTCAACGGCCTTTTGCAGCCACGAGAGGGGCGACCGGCTTGTCGCCAGGGGTGGAGCGGCGCGGCGGCCTGGCCACTCGACGCGGAACCCGTGGTTTGAATTCCGCGCGATGACTTGCCCCGGATGGGGCAACGGCAGCGGGAGCCCGCCACGACCTTCCGCCGGCCCTCCGGGACGGGACTCACGATTTCCCCCGTTCCACGGGTTGCGCTCCGCCCGCAGCGGGCTGCGCTCCACCCGTGGCGACAGTCCGACGCCCCTGCCGAGGCGAAGAATGAGGTCTTCGTCGACAAACGTCGCCCGCCAATGACCGACCACACCCCAACCGCCGTGGCATTCGGATCGTGCATAGCATGATCTGAGTCATTCCTCGAAGCTGATGTTCTCGAAGTGTCATGGCCACGGCTCCGACGGGGAAGGTGGAGACGTAATCTCCTCAAAGCGGCGGTTCTCGAAGCGGATGTTCTGCGGGTCGTCCGCGTTGACCTCGGCCGTGTAGCGCTGAGCGATGGGGTGGTGCGGCCACGGCTTCGGATTGCGCTCCGGCAGCGTCACGGTGCGCGAGGGGGCGTCGACAGACTCGCTGGCGCGGAGAGTGATCGTGTCGCCTGGGTAGAAGCGGTTTTTCCACGTCTGGCCGGGCTGAGACAGGAAGGTTCCGCCCTTGAAGACAAGAGTCACCGCGTTCATCCCCGTGTTTTTGACTTCCAGATCAGGGTGCCAGCGCGGTGGAAGAATCCATAGGAAGCTAAGCGGCGGGATGATGCCCACGGCAACGATGGCGACCGGCCAAAAGCGGTTCATGTGGTCGGCCTGTCCGATTTTCTTGAGACCGATCACGAGGAACACGAAGCCCAGGGCCAGCAACGGCAGGGCCTGAAGGAGACTCGCGGACGGGCGGCCAGGGGCCAGCATGACACTCAGGAGGGCAGCGAGACCGAACAGGTAAGCCGCGATCAGGCTGAGGATGCCGGGCCAGCGAGCCTTGTTTGGGGCTGCCCGAGGGTCTGATGGTGGGGTGTGATCGGTCATACGATTTGACTTTCGCTCTCACGGTGCGCGTCTGGATGCAGACTGAGATCCGACCCCTACTTAGTTCTGAGTCTACGGCGACTTCCGCCGCCTGACCTGCGTCCCGTCCAGCAGCACGCGACTGTTTTCATCTTTGATGAGGAACGATTTGTCGCAGGTGTCAGCGTCAGTCCAGTGCTCGAAGCCGGTGCCGATCCAGCGGGGAGGCATCTCCATCACGGTCCAATCGAAGCCGCGTTTGACTTCATCCCAGGTGACGCGCCAATGACTGCTCGTGCCCGTCTCGGAGAAAAACCAGAAGCGGTAGGACTTCTCCAGTGGTTCCCAGGTTGCCAGCCAGATTGTGGTCAGGTGATCGTTGGCGGCGAACGAACGCGCCATCAGGAATCGGCCGCCGAGAATCCAGGCGACCTGCTCGGTCACGATTTCGGTGCGGCCGTTCGGCTCCCACACGGAGGGCTGGAGCGTGGAGCGAATCGTCCAGTCGCCGACGAACTGACTGAGCAGTGCCAATTCCGCCGACTCCGCGGCTGGGCCATTCGCGGGAGCGACTTCGACTTGGGCAGATGCGGACTTGCGCGTCGATGTCCAACTTCCGACATCCTTGATGCTCATCAGGAAAACTTGCCGCGCCGTGGCGTCCGTGTGGCCGGCATCGACGAACCGTTCGACTGAGGTCAGCCGCGATGCGTCGGGCAGCATTCTCAGTTCCAGCGATTGGTCCGCATCGTTCCACTGTCCGCGCGACTCGAACGCTTTGCCGTTGCTGCTGAAGAACCACTGGCGATACGCCGCGAAGTTGGGATCGAAAGTCAGCAGCAACAGCCGCTGCTCGTCGCCGGCGGTGGCCTTGGCGAACGACAGGAGATGGTGATCGTCCAGTGTCTTCTCCGACGCGGACTCCAGTTGGAGTTCGTCCTCTCGCGGCGCATCGTCGGTCGCGCGGAAGCGGTACGTCGTCTCCCACCGACCGACAAAACGATCGAGGGCAACTGGTGTGGCCAGCCGGTTGTGTCGACCGTGCCGCGCTTCAAAATTGTTGGCCAGCATGTCGCGGTCGTAGGCGATCAGCTCCAGATCGTCGAACCACGCACTGCCGTTGCCCTCGACATGACACGTTGCGACCAGCGTGGAGGCTGCAGGATAGGTGTCGGCCGCATCGGTCTTTTCCAGCAGATGCCAGCCTGGCTGATCTGCCGTCACGCCGACGAGGTCATGCACTCCCAGCCACTGGCCATCGTGGAAGTAGTTGAACTTGATAATGGCTCGTGCGTCCTTGTCCCCGTCGAACTTGGCCCAACCCTTGAGCGCGTAACGCTTTGAATGGTCGACCGGCACGCTGTTGGCGAACACGACCGCGCGCGTCCCTTCGCCGGTAATGTGCAGACACCGCTGACCCGTTCGTCCATCGGCGATGACCTCGCAACGGAATGTCGGTCCGTCGTTGAGCCACGACGACCAGCCGCGCGGCAACAGCGTGGGGGCCGTCTCTTCAAACGAGGCATCCAACAACAGATTGACGCCCATCGGCACCGCGGCCGGCGGCGTCGGCGCGGGTGCTTGGGGCGTCTTGAGCCGCACAGTCACGCGCTCTTCGCCACCGCGCGTGAGGCGGAACTTGTCCGTGCTGAGTTCCAGACCCGATGGCAGCTCGGTCACGTCAATCTGGTACTGGCCGCTGCGGATCGGATGCTTGCCGGGCTTCAGCCGATACTCTCGGCCCGTCTCGGTGTCGCGAATCGTCACGCCCAACTTATCAATCTGCACCGCGACCTCGTCAGCCGCCTCAATGACCAACGCACCCTTGTCGGTCTGCACGTAGATTACAACAGTTGCCAGGAGTGCGGCCGCAAACAGTGACGCCGCGGCGACTAGGCGGCCGATCCGCGTCGGTGGCTGTGACACCACTTGTGCGAAAGGGGCCAGGGCAACGACCACTTCCGCCGGTGTCTGAAACCACTCGGCCGGGTTCTTGGCCATCATCCTTGATACGACGGCAGCCAATTCCCGCGGAACGTCCGGCCGGAGTTGGTCCAGTGACGGCGGCGCTTGATCGACGTGAGCCTTGAGTTTGTCGATCACGGTCTTGGCGTCGAACGGCGGTTTGCCGGTGAGCAAATAGCACAGCGTACAGCCCAGGCTGTAGATGTCGGCGCGGATGTCCGCCGTGTGCGCGTCGCGGGCCTGTTCCGGCGCAATGTAGTCCGGCGTGCCCATCACGCTGCCGAAGGTCGTCAGATGCTGCGCAAAGTCGGTCTTCGTATCGGACGCTTTGGCCTCTGCCTCGATCAGTGCGATTTCCGTGGCGAAATTGGCGAGCCCGAAGTCCAGGATGCGGACTTGGCCGTCCGGCGAGATCATCAGGTTGTGCGGCTTGATGTCGCGATGCACCATGCCTCGTTCGTGAGCGTGTTGCAGTCCCGCGGCTGCCTGACGAATGCAGTCGCATGCAGCAATTAGCGACATCGGACCGCGCTGCTGGATCACACTGGCAAGGTCGGTCCCTTCGACGAACTCCATCACCAGAAAATGCGCGTTCCCCGCCTGCTCGGCGTCGTGCGCCGTGACGATGTTCGCATGCGACAGTTTCGCCGCCGCCTGCACTTCGCGGCGAAACCGCTCCACTGCCTGCGGATGCCGTACCAGTTGGGCATTGATGAGCTTGATGGCAACGGAACGGTTCATCAGTCGATGTTCGGCCCGGTAGACCACGCCCATGCCTCCCTGGCCGATCAATTCCACGAGCCGATAACGCGGATGCTCCCAGAGCTCCGTCGGCAGTTCGTCGGCCTGAAGCGTCTCGTCCGCGGCCCCGAGCACGGTAGCCGCGTGTTCGGACAAATCGGCGATGTGCCCGTCCGTCTGCTCGTCCTGCCCGCGTTGGTCCTGCGGCTTGGCGATTCGCACCAGCCCGACGAACGTGTCGTCCTTTAGGTCAAGCAGCGTTTCACAACATTCACGGCAGACTTCGAGATGTTGTTCCACCCGCGACGATTCAGCATCCGCGAGTTTCCCCTGCCCGAATGCGATCAGTTGATCCTTCGGCGGATGAGCAAAGGGTTCGGCAATCATCGGACAGCCCTCGAACGGGGAACGCAGCCGAGTGAGACGGAAGAGGCGGTGAATCGACTTTCGACCAAGGGATAGTGCCTGGCAATCGCAGTTCTTACACACAGACACGCGAATTACCTGGATTTCGCGCACCTTGCGGAAACGAACTCGGCTTCGGGAGTCTTCCGACAACCGGACTTCCGAGAAATGGGCTATTCGTCGATCAAGCCGCCGGCTTCGCGGCGCAGCGTTTTGAGCACTCGGCTGCGTGCGACATACACGGAGTTCAGCGGCATCCCCAGTTCCGCCGCAACGACGTCGGCGCGCTGTCCGTCGAACATCTGTCGCCAGAATGCGTCCCAGGTGTTCGGATCGAAACGGGGCCGAACGTGCTCCAACAGCCGGGTCATGACGTGCTGATCGTGCGTGAGGTTCCAT
Organism: Planctomycetaceae bacterium; assembly: GCA_034439795.1. GTDB lineage: Bacteria > Planctomycetota > Planctomycetia > Planctomycetales > Planctomycetaceae > DSVQ01. The sequence goes on from JAWXBB010000319.1 coordinate 7,281, forward strand.
TCCCGGCTCGCCTCACTCGATTCGTCGGCCAGTTGCTCACACTGGTCGGCCCAGGTGCTGCCACCGACGACCTTCGGTCGGTACGTTCGCGACCGCCAAAAATCCCGTAGCCGATGGACGAGCGTCGTCCGCAACCAGCTTCGAAATGCGCCGACTCGACCGACATGCTCAAACTTTGGCAACTCACGCGACATTGTCAGCAAGACGTCTTGCACGAGGTCGTCCGCATCAGAGCGTTCCACACCGTGCCCATGCAGCCAGGCCCGCAACAACGGCGAATAGATCGCCTCCAGCCGTCGCCAAGCATCGGCATTGCCGTCACGGCCTGCGAGCACGAGTAAACTGACGGATGTATCGGGCATGGAATTCGAGTCCTGAAGTCTCGATTATCCGTCGCATGCCACCGCAAGCAACCAGCCGTCGGAAAAACCGGAATTCGCGTCGGCCAATGGGTTCGCTATGACAATCCGGTGAGGTCGCACACCGAACGCGGACATCTGCCGCCGATTCATGTGCTGCCGGAGGAAGTCCTGAAACTCGACCGGGAGCAGATCGTCGTGCGGTCGTATGTCGGCGGGTTGGTCAAGTCCTTCGAGCGTAAGGCGGCGTGACACTTGGCCGCTTGTCACGATTCCATTGCGGCTGCCTCCAAGCTCCGCGGGGACCGAGGCTTGGCGATCATCCGTCGCCGGTCCTGGGGCCAGGGCGTCTCGCAGGAACGATGCGAGTCGCAAGTGACGGGCACCTGCCGAAGAATCCCGGACTGGCAGGGCGAACGCCGGCTCGCTAACCTGCCAAAAGGAGGAACGTGCCCTGTGGAGCAGCACTTGCGCGATGAATGCCTTCGCATGACGAGCCTGAGTTTTCGTCGCTCCGGTCGACTCTCAGCGAGGCTGCTGCTGTTTTCGATCGGCTGGATGTCCATTGCGCAGCCGCTGTCCGCGACCGATTACTTCCTGACGATCGGCGGCGGATATGACCCTTCGGGGAATCAGGCGTCCCTCGAAGCCAATGTCCAATTCTTCCAGCAGATCCTCGCCGAAAAGCATCGCGGACCGCGTCGTCACGACATTTTCTTTGCCGATGGCCACGACCCGGCCGCCGACTTGGAAATCCTGGCGGAGCAGCCGGCCAGGATCAACACGCCGGCAACCGATCTGCTGGCCTCTTTGCATCGCCGCCGCGACGAGGTCCAGGTGGCCTACCGCAACCACCGCGTGAATGGGATTGCCGGACCGCTCGATCCCGCACTCATCCGTGCCGACTTCGAAGCCCTGGCCAAAGTCGCTCGGCGCGGAGACCGTTTGATTGTCTACGTGACGGCGCATGGCAGCGAGGGTCCGGAAGACGACCTCTTCAACACCACCATCGACTGCTGGAACGAACGCGAAATCACGGCCCGCGAATTCTCGACATGGCTGGCCAGGCTGCCGTCCGAAGTGCCGGTCGTGATGGTCATGGCCCAGTGTTACTGCGGCGGGTTTGCGCGAACGATTTTCCAGGATCTCGACGAAGCCAAAGGGCTGGCCCCGCAGCTTCGCGTCGGGTTCTTTGCTCAACAGCACGATCTGCCCGCCGCGGGCTGCCGGCCCGACATCGAGCACGACGAGGAGTTCAGCAGCTATTTCTGGGGCGCCCTGGCGGGCCGCAGTCGCAACGGCGTCGCGATCGAGGGCTGCGACATCGACGGCAATGGCGTCGTGTCGTTCGCAGAAGCCCATGCCTACGCGGTCACCGCCGGCGAAACCATCGACATTCCGCTGAGAACGTCGGAGGTTCTGTTGCGGACCTACAGCCGCCTGACCGCCGAGGAAACCCGCGACGCGGAAACCAAACCAGCCTTGGCCACGATGAGCGGCTCGCTGCAGAGCTTCGTCGATCGCGGCGGCCCAGTCGCCGGCAGGATCGTGACGCAGCTCGCCAAGACGCTGGGGTTCCCGTTGCAGGATGACGTGACGGCCGTCCTCGCGGCCTATGAAGATCACCGCCGCACAGGCCGTATGCAGGGCCGGGGAAGGGGGCCGCGACAGGGGTCTGGCCGCCGCGAACTGCTCAGGCTGGTGGCCGAGAAATGGCCAGAACTCGGAGACCCGCGCCAATGGGAGAAATCTCCGCTGCTCAGGCCCGACAATCAGCAGCCACTGCTGGCCGAACTGAAACAGTTGCCGGGTTGGAAGGAGTACGACCAACGCCTCCGTCAACGGGAGGCGGCCGGCCTCGAATCCGAGCGCCACGAACTGCGCGACGTGAAATATCGCCGATTGATCAACGCGCTCGAATCCATCGTGCTGGAAAAGAACCTGCCCCTGCTCGCGACGCCGCAAATCGTCGAACGATACCGGCAGATGGTGGCGTTGGAAGAGACGACGCTCGGCTCCGGGGAGAGTCGTCGTTGAGGGATGGGAGCGGCAACGCCGCCGTCAATCAGTCCACATCGACCGACATGATCGTCAGGCCGCCTTGTATTAACGACGGGTTTCTACGGCGGTCAACTCTGCGGCAAGATGCCGGAACTGGATGGCGTGCCGGGCCATTGATTCGCTCGTAAGCATGCCTGCCGGTAAAACTCAAGGGCTGCGTCGAACTCGCCAGCCAACCGCCGGACTGGTTGCTAATCAGACAACCGCGTCGTTGAGGATGGTTTGCAAGAGCGCAGTCTGTCTGACCGCAGTTCACAATTCCGTGGGTCCGATCAATGGGTCCGCCATTTGCGATGCGGAGATCGCGTTCCGCGGTGCCGGCCGTTCGGCTGCTCCGCGACTGCGCAATCGGTGCATCCTTCTGGATGGTGACAACCCCGCAGTTCTGAGAACTGCGGCCGATGGACCGTTCCGACCCGCAAGTCCACCAACACTCCACGGAGATCGCCATGACGAAACTCAGTTTGTGCCTCGCTGCGGTCGCTTGCCTGGTCGTCTCGACGGCTGAGGCCGGCCGCCACGGCCGACACGCGGCCTGTTGCGGCGCCGCGGCGTCGATGTGCGTGCCGCAGCCCACTTGTGCCCCCTGCGGAACGGCTTGTGCGCCAGTGCAGTCCTGTGCGCCGGCGATGGTGGAGCGGAAGGTGATGGTCCCGGAAATCGTGACCGAGACCCGCAAGGTGCAGGTTGTCGAGATGCAGAACCAGGAGCGGGAGGAGCGTTTCACCATCCAACGCGCGGTGCCGCGCACCGAGACCCGGACGCGGGAAGTGGCCTACAACGACTACGAAACGCGGACCCGGGACGTCAGCTACACGGTGATGAAGCCGGTGACGCGGACGGTCTCGCAGTCGTTCACCGTGCGGATTCCCCAGACGGAAATGCAGACCGGCACCCGCACCGTCGCCCGTCCGGTTTGGAAGGACGTCGAACAGCCGATCACGGTGATGGTGCCGCACACGGAGACGCGCCGCATCCAGGTCACGCAGCTGCAGCAGCAGGAACGCGAAGAACGGTTCACCGTCCAGCGGCCCGTCCCCCGGACCGAGACCCGCACGCGCGAAATCTGTTACACCGAGACGGAGACCCGCACGCAGGAAGTCCCCTATACGGTCACGCGTCCCATCACGCGTACGATCGAGGAACAGTACCAGGTTCGCATCCCGGTCACCGATATGAAAACGGGCTCGCGGACCGTTTGCCGACCCGTCTGGAACGACGTCGAAGAGCAATACACCGTGCTGGTGCCGCATCAGGAGACTCGGACCGGAACGCGGACCGTCATGCGCTGTGTGCCCGTGGCCAGGACGCGGACCATCTGCGAGGACCAGGGGCAATGGATTCAGCAAGCCGTCGCCCAAGCCTGCCCTCCGGCTTCGGCGACCGCCTGTGCCAACACGGGAGCGTGCGGCCTCAATGGCGCGTACGCCGTGACAACGGCCGGCTACGCGCCGGGTTGTGGTGTTGCCTGCGGCATCCCGGCGCAACCGCTTATGCAGTGCCTGTGGCAAGCCAAGCCGGTGACCCGTGAAGTGCAGTACACCGTCAATGAGATGCAGCCGGAACAGCAGGAATACTCGTGGCAGGAAACCGTCTGCACTCCGGAACAGCGGACGCGCACGGCGCGGGTCTGCAAGATCGAAACGTCTCAGGAGGAGTTCCAGTACCCCGTCACCACGTACCGCGACGAAACCCGCACGCGCGAGCGCCAGATCTGCGAATACAAGTCCGAGCAGCTCACGCGGCAGGTGGCCTATCACGTGGCCGTGCCGAAGACTCGTACGGAAGAGTATCAGGTCCAACTCTGCGATTACGTCGCTGAGGAGCAGGTCCGTCAGGTGAAGTTTATGGTCCCTGTGGCGGTCGAGCGGGAGATCCAGGTTCAGACCTGCCGACCCGAGCAGCGGACGCAGACGGTCCGCGTCTGCACGTTCGAGAACGCTCAGGAAGAGTTCCAGTATCCGGTGACGACCTTCCGCGACGAAACCCGGACTGTCGAACGGCAGGTTTGTGAGATGGTCCCCGAGCAACAGACGCGGCAGGTGTCCTATCAGGTCTGCGTTCCCAAAACGCGGTCCGAGGAATACCAGGTGAACGTCTGCGACTATGTGCCCGAAGAACAAGTCCGCACGGTGCGCGTCTGCGTGCCGGTGACCGTCGAACGGGAAGTGCCGATCCAGGTCTGCCGCATGGTTGCGAAAACCATCACCGTCCCGGACTCACAGGCGGCGTGTCTGCCCGTGCAAACCGCGGCCGTGTCGAACTGAGCAACGCTTCCCGACCGCCCTCGACGCTGCTGTCCTCAGCAGGTCGAGGGCGGTTGTGGCAGGTCAACCGCGGAGTCGTAGCGATTGTCTCAACTTCTGGCCATTGGAAAACAGGTTCTGACGGCACATCTAGATCTTCCAGCGGTCCATTCACTTCTCACATCGCCCCAAATGCTGTCATGGTGCTGCGACGAAATCGCGATATAAACTGATTGCCGCCGGACCGACCAACACGGCAAAGATTCCGGGGAAAATGAACAGTACGAGCGGGAAAATCAGTTTAACCGCGGCCTGTTGCGCCTTTTCCTCGGCGAGATGCCGCCGTCGAATGCGAATCGCTTCGGAGAGATCGCGCAGGCTATCGGAGATACTGCTGCCGAATCGATCGGCCTGGATCAATACGGCGGCTAAGGAGTTCAGTTCGGCGACACCCGACCGCGCTCCCAGCGATTGTAAGGCTTCGCGGCGCGACTTGCCCATGTTCAATTGATTCAGGAATGTGCGGAGTTCCACGCACAGATCGGCCCCGTGCAGCGAGAGATGCTCGACGATGTTCCGCAGCGCCGTATCCAGTGCCTGCCCCACTTCGATCGAGATGATCAGCAAATCCAGAGTGTCGGGCAGCGCCTTGAGAATCCGCTTCTGCCGACGCTTGGCGAGGGTTCGGAGCACAATCCCGGGCAGATAGAGACCGATTGTCAGTCCGACCAGCAACAGAAGCGGCTGGTAACGGGCATCGAGGCTTTGCAACAGGCTCGGCATGCTGCCGCAGGACGCTCCGGCGATGAGCGAGAGCAGTCGAACTGTCGCGAAGGCGGCGACAGCACCGGTGGATTGAAACCCGGCCGCGGCCAAGCCTTTTTTCAATCCTTCAAGCTCGGCTTCACTGCGAGGCTGGAAGGGGACGCATAACACTTGGGATGTGGCTGCCACAAGTTGACGACGTTGAGGCAGTTCCGCCGTCGAGGTGAGTAGTCTTGTTCGCAATGTATCGAGGCGGTCGTCTGCACTTCCTTTCCGGGAACGAAGCAGCCAGGCCGTCGCCAGCACACAAGAAAAAGTGCTGACGAAGATGAGCCACGGCAACAAAGACTCCCACGAAATGGCCACGATTACATCCTCAGACGTCGATCTGGACGACTTTCTGGATCACGAACCCACCCACCACCTGCAATGCGACTGAGATTTGCAACAGCTGCTGACCGAGGGGGTCATTGAACAGCAGGTTGACATACTCGGGATTTATGGCCAGCATCGTAAAGAACAAGACGACGGGCATAGCCATCAGAACGATGCCGCTGATGCGGCCCTCCCCGGTCAGGGCCTGAACTTGGCCTTCGATGCGAAACCGCTCGCGGACGCATTCGCCGATCTTGTCGAGCACTTCCCCCAGATTGCCGCCCGACTGTTTCTGAATCTGTACGGCGGTGACGAAGAACCGCAAATCATCGGACGGAACGCGCAGCAACAGCGTCTCCAGCGCCACTTCCAGCGGCGTCCCCAGCGAAACGGCATCGCAAACCCGTCGGAACTCGGTGGTCACGGGGGGCAGCATCTCCTCGGTCACGGCTCGCATGGCTGAGTTCAGACTGTGCCCCGAGCGGATCGCGCGGGCGATTAGAGCGAGCGCCTCAGGCAACTGCACGCTGAATCGGCGCAATCGCTGCTTGCGTCGCCACAGCATCCACATCACAGGCAGGCCACCGGCCGTCAGACCGCCCACAGGAATGAAACGCGCATCGTCGAGATACACCGGCATCAGTACGCTGCCAACGACGGCCAGCCCCGAGATTAGTGCCGCGAAGCGTGGAAGACTCAGCGGGAGATCGGCCTGCTCGTAAATCGCCAGGAAGCGTTGAATGACCCCCGCCGCGCGACCCATAAAATGCAGACTGGCCTCGATCCGTTCGCGCCACGTCAGGGCCCGCAGCCAACTGCGGCGCGGCGCTTGAGTATGAGGTGAAAGAAGCGCGGTCAGCCGAGCATCAATGGCGGGTTTGCGCAGATCGGAAAAGGCGCTCGTCAGCCCCCACCCCAGGGCGGCCGACGCGATTCCTGCCGATCCGATGATAATCAGGCTCGGGTCCATACGGTGAACATAGCACGGAATTCCTGGGATGACGCCTTTTGGCAGCATCGCTCGTCAACGACCGATCATGCCGATGTCATCCCGGCCTGTGGCAGACCGGAAGCCGGCACGAAATTTGACATCGGTTTTTTTGGAACTATGTTTACCATGCCCTTGAGGGCGCTCGTTGTCCCTTGAATCGTTACGAACATGAACCAACCGCCGCGGAAGGCGCCTTCCGTTGACGCTCAACCGCGCGGAGCAGCGACGGTGGAACTGGCGCTCGTGCTGCCGCTGCTGGCCTTTGTGTTCGTCGTCGGAGCGGATTTCAGCCGCGTCTTCTACTACTCGCAGCTGCTGACGGAGGCTGCCCACAAAGGTGCGCAATTTGCCAGCAATGCCGACCTTGCGGACCGCTTGCCGTATGAAACTGCCGAGGAAGCTGCACTTGCGGATCTCCTGATGCTGAAGCCAACCCCTACGGTCAAGACCGTTCAGTTCGATGAGGACACGGTGCCGACCGCGCAGGTCACTGTCACTTATCAGTTTCGGCCCATTTGTCAGCAGTTCGGCCTGGTCGATTCGCTGAACTTGACGCGTACCGCCCGGATGCGTCTGCATCCGTCCTCGGAACTGCCGGAGGATGGCGAACCATGAAGCGGCTTGCATCGCCTCGCGCATCCGATCGCGAAGGCTCCTGCATTGTCGAGTTCGCAATGGTGGGGCCGCTCACTCTGCTGCTGCTCATCGGGATGTCGTTTGCCGGGCTGGCAACATTTCGGTACATCCAATTGGCGAACGTGGCCCGGCACGCCGCCCGGTGGGCCGCTGTCCACGGCAAGCGGTACTCGGCCGCGTCCGACACTCCACCGGCAACAGCCGACGATGTTTATCAGTCCGCGATTAAACCCCGACTCGTCGCGACCAAGCCGGAACAGTTGGACTGGAACGTCGAATGGAGTGCCGACGGCCGTCTCGTGACGGTATCGCTGCAGTACACTCAATCCCCGGAGGCGTATTTTGTCGGCGGCACGCTTCGCAGTCAGTGCATCATGTTCGTGGTGAACTGAGTCGTCATAACGATGGGGTCTGCCCATGCTTCGTCAACCTGCGCGTCAATACTCACAAACCCGACGCGGCGCGGTCACCGTACTGGTGGCCGTGTCTTTGACC
>JAWXBB010000320.1:0-8356 GCA_034439795.1 Planctomycetaceae bacterium
CTTATGTCCTTAAGACAAGATCCGTACGTCCAGCAACCGCACAATACCGTGCAAAGCTGAATCTCTACTTCCACCAACCGTATTGTCAAAGAACGATAGTCGCCTGAACACCCTGCACCGCAATGACTTGCGTGCAATTAACTGTCCGTGGCGGCCAGCCCTGTCTGGGCAGAGGCTAAGGATAACAAGCTGGCTGGGGGAATCAAGCCAGCCGGCCGCAATTCTCGACGGACTTCGGAATCCGGCCGAACAATGACCACGAACAGGAGACATAAGATGCCCCCAATCAATCATTTACAGCCATGTGTCCGCTCAGAAACGGCAGCGGGATTGGGAATGCGGAATGATGAGCGACACCGCGGCAAGCCCCTGTTTGGACAGTTGGTTTCTGAGAAATCTTGGCGTCGCAACCAGTGAGCCCAGCACTGCATCGCGAACAATCCAGCTCTGTAAACTGTTTTAACGGAAAAACTTACAACAGAGAACTCCACGCGGAAACGCCAAGAAGCCCAGGGATTGCTATCCCTGGGCTTCCGCGTGAACGCACAACGCGATCCGGGGCGATCAATACTCTTTCGCGTTGATCCACTTCATCATGCGGCGGAGCTGCTTGCCGGTTTCTTCGATGGGGTGATTCCGTTCGCGGCGCTTGATGGCCTGGAACGTCGGCTGGTTGGCCTTGTTCTCCAGGATCCATTCTTTAGCGAACTGGCCGGTCTGGATTTCGTGCAGGATCTTCTTCATCTCGGCCTTGGTTTCAGCCGTGACGATCCGCGGGCCGCGGGTATAGTCGCCGAACTCGGCCGTGTTCGAGACGCTGTACCGCATGTAGTTGAGGCCGCCCTGATAGAACAGGTCGACGATCAGCTTCATTTCGTGCATGCACTCGAAGTAGGCCATCTCGGGCTGATAGCCGGCTTCGACGAGCGTCTCGAAGGCCGCCTTGATGAGGGCCGACACGCCGCCGCACAGGACGACCTGTTCGCCGAACAGGTCGGTCTCGGTCTCTTCGGCGATGGACGTTTCAATCACGCCGCCACGGGTGCCGCCGATTCCCTTGGCATAGGCGAGAGCGAGCTTGCGGGACGTCTCCGAAGCGCCCGGCGAGAGAGCGATCAGGCTGGGGACGCCGCCCCCCTTTTCGTATTCGCTGCGGACCAGATGGCCGGGGCCCTTGGGAGCCACCAGCGCCGCATCGATCCCTTCCGGCGGCACGACCTGGCCGAAGTGCAGATTGAAGCCGTGCGACGCCATCAAGAGCGCGGTCTTCTTCAGGTTCGGCTTGATCTCGGTACGGTACGCATCCCCCTGCACTTCGTCGGGCAGCAGGATGTTGACGAGGTCGCCCTGTTTGGTCGCTTCAGCCAGCGACACCGGCTTGAACCCGTGGCTGACGGCGAGATCGTAGTTCTTGCTGCCGGGCCGTTGACCGATGACGACGGTGCAACCGCTGTCGCGCAGGTTCTGCGCCTGGGCGTGACCCTGGCTTCCGTAGCCCAGGATCGCGATGGTCTTGCCCTTCAGCAGGGACAGGTCGGCGTCGTCATCGTAGTAAATCTTTGCAGCCATAATGCCTATTTCGGAGACAGGGTGAGAGTGAGCACGGCGGCCGCACGGAGACGCTCCGCAACAACGATTCGCCGGCGGGAGGGAGCCAGGGATTACGTGGTCAGTTCCACCGCTTCATACGGTTGCGGCGGTTGCAGCGCCTGATCGACCGACAGCGCGGTCGTCCGCGACAAAGCGATCCGTCCGGCGCGGACGAGTTCGAGAATGCCGTACGGCCGCATCATGTCGACAAACGCCGACAGTTTGCTCTCCTGACCGCTGAGTTCGACCATGACGTGCTCGTGGCCGACGTCGACGATCTTGCCGCGGAAGATCGCCACGAGTTCGTGGATTTCCGAGCGGGTGGTGGTCGACGAGTTGATCTTCACGAGCATCAGGTCGCGCTCGACAATGTCCTGATTCAGATAGTCCACCACTTTGACGACGGTGACGATCTTTTCGAGTTGCTTGCGGACCTGGTCCAGCACCTTGTTGTCGCCGGAGACGACGAACGTCATCCGCGAAAAGCTGGGGTCTTCGGTCTCGCCGACAGCAAGGCTTTCGATGTTGAACGCACGGGAGGCCAGCATGCCCGAAATCTGGGCCAGCACCCCCGGCTGATTCATCACCATCGCGGACAGTACGTGTTTCATCATCCTCGCCTCGGGCTGCCGAAGGCACTGCGCGTCCCCGCGCGGCGTCGGTGAATGGCCCGTGAAACCGGAGCTGCGAACAGACCGGTCATGCTAGTGACGCCCGATGGGCGACACAAGGGCCGCGCCGCGATTCAGCAGCGGGCGAACCGGATTTGCGTCATTGGAACGCATGACGCCGCAAGTCTTCCCCGGCGGAGAATCACACCCGTGGCTTTTCCAAGACGCGGCCCTCGGCCTGAAGTTCGCTCAGACGGGGCAAACTCGGAAAGCGATCGTTGAGCAACCAGCGCTCCCACCAGCGGGCGGGCCGGATGCGGGGGTCATCGGGCAGGACGATGTGCCGCTTGCCCCGACGAGTGGCCAGCGTGAGGGCGCCGTCGTTTCGGATCTCCAGCACCCGCCAATACTTATCGACCTGGTAGCTGTACGTTTCGCCGGACGGCGCCGGGTAGACGTCACGGGCGCGCGGACCGGGATCCGTGCTGAATTTGCTGAGGCAGACCACAACGGGGTCGCCCGGCTGATATTTTCGCCGCATGTCCAGTGGCTCCCTTGTGCGAAGCTGGCTGACAACGTCCGCAGCAAGTCCTTTCCTTTGCTAAGGATAAGATCGGATGCCGGAGCGGGCAAGACCAGACTGGTCGACACGGCCGCAGATTTTCCGTGTCACGTAGGGATTGAGCGCGTTTGCGGCAGGGTGACAGACACGGTCGTGGGACCACCGGGAGTGGATTCAATGGCAATCTGCCCGCGATGCAACCGCGCAATCTGCCAGACTTTGCAGAGACCGAAGCCCAATCCGCGGCCCGCCTGCCGGCCGGAGTAGAAGGGATCGAACGCGTGCGTCCGTTCCAATTCCGAAAAACCTCGGCCGGAATCGCTGACGTGAAGCGCAGCACCCACCGGCGAGGTGGTCACAGCGATCCGAATCTCACCGCCGTCCGGTTGCAGAGCGTCCGCGGCATTGCGAATCAACTCGCTCACCATGATCGCGATCTGAACCGGATCGGCCTCAATGGTGGGTTCCTCGGCTGTGGAAAGGGTAGCCCGGCAATGCAAGTTTTCGAGCTCCGGTGCGAGCTTTTTGGCCGCCTCGCGCACGAGCGCGGAGAGATCAACCGCCGATGTCAACGGCGCCGGCGGGCGCGCGAACGCCATCACATCGCCGATCATGTCGCGGATGCGGTAGGCCTGCGCGACAATGGCTGCCAGCGATTGCCGGCGCGCCGCCTCCGGCTCGTCGCGCAGCAGTTGCTGCGCGCGGCCGATGATCGTCGCCAACGGATTGTTGATCTCGTGCCCGGCACCCGCGGCGAACTCCGCGAGCGCAGCCAGCCGATCAGCATCGGGGCGGAATTCGCCGCTCACGTTTTCGTCGGTCATGCGACACGACCCACGAAATCACGCCTTCACCGGCTCGACGTCCAGCAGCTTGCACATCCGCTCGACGAGGGTTTCCACCTCGAACGGCTTTTGCAGGAAGTCGTTGGCACCGGAGTCTTTCAACTCCTGAATCTTGTCCTGCTCGACCATGCCGCTGATGCAGATGATCTTGGTGTCGTCGAGCGTCGAGTCGGCCCGGACGAGGGTGCAGACGTCTTTGCCGTTGATGTCCGGGAGCATGATGTCGAGGACGATAATGTCGGGCCGGTACTCCTTCACCGTCATGCCGGCGCTGAAGCCGTTGTTGGCGATGCGGATCTCGAAACGGCCGTCGCTTACGAGGGCATCCTTGATGAGTTCGACGAGTTCCTCGTCGTCGTCGACCACCAGGGCTTTGCGGCGACCGCTTTCGAGGGCATCGGTCGGGATGCCGTTGTCTTTCATGAAGCGGTACAGCACGTCGCGGGGGATGCGGCGGAAGCGCGATCCGGGGACGCGGAAGCCCTTGAGCTGGCCTGAGTCGAAGCAGCGGATGATCGTCTGCTGACTGACTTTGCAGATCTTGGCCGCTTCTCCGGTCGTGAAGACAGTTTTCATGGCGATGCTCCATCCCTTGCCGGGGCTTGCCGCGGATGACAAGCCGAATCCTGATGCCTTCCCGAACAATCCGTGCGGGGAAGGCTGCCCCCGCAGATGCAGTTCTGTGGCCAGAACGGTTGGGACAACAAACGTTGCCCTCCAACGAGGATGGCCCGAGCGCCAGACGGATTCAGTGTCATCGCGCCATCCTGATCGCGACGACCCCGAAGATGTGCAGTCGGCTTATTCGGCAAACTGAACGGATATTGCCGAATCTTCCACAGATTCCGATTGTAACCATTCTGACAGATCGGTCAACATTCTTTCCTTCAAGCAAAACACCCCATGAACGCCAACTCGCCGATCTCTCCCAACAATGCGTAATCCGCCAATTGGCAGGGACTTAGGTAATCTTGCCCCGGCGGCGTGCGAAGCTTGGGATGCTCGCAACGCCTGAAGAATCTGGGCGACCAATTGGGCGGACTGCGGCGTTTTGCAACGATCAACGGGGTTGGAAACCCGCGCGAACCCGAATCAAAACGCTCATCCGCCGTTCTGAATCGCCAGCGCAGCCGCGACGGCGAGTTCGTCGCAGCGCTCGTTCTCCGGATGCCCTTGATGGCCGCGGACGTGCGTGAACCGTACGCGGTGTTGTTGCAGCAACTCGTCGAGACGTTGCCAGAGCTCGGCGTTCTTGACCGGCTTGAGTTGCTTGCCATCGCGGCGACGCCAGCCGTTGCGCTTCCAGCCGGCCATCCATTCGGTGCAGCCCTGGGCGACGTAGGAGCTGTCGGTGACGACCTCGACCTCCGACCGCCGCGACAGCGCTTCCAGGCCGGAGATGACCGCCTGCATTTCCATCTGATTGTTGGTGGTCAGGACCGCGCCGCCGCTGCCCTCTTTCTCGGTCTGCGTCTTGGGATGCCGCAGAATGTAGCCCCAACCGCCGGGACCGGGATTGCCGCGGCAGGCACCGTCGGTGAAGAGCTGCACAAAGGGGAGAGCGGAGGGTGCGGCGTCGTCCATGAGCATCGCCCGGTGAATCCGGTAGGGTCCGCTGAGCGCACCGAATGAGCGCCCGTTGGTCCGCACAGCGGACCCTACGAGAAACGATCAGCGTTCGCGGAAGATGATGCGGCCGCGGTTGAGGTCGTACGGCGACACCTCGACGACGACGCGGTCGCCCGGCACGATGCGGATGAAGTGCTTGCGCATCTTCCCCGCGACGTGCGCCAGGACGGTGTGCCCGTTTTCGAGCTTCACCCGGAACTGCGTGTTGGCCAGCGCCTCCACCACGTTGCCCTGAACTTCGATGGCCTCTGCTTTGGCCATAAACGCTTGCCTCGCCACAAACCCACGGTCAATACGTTCCGCGCCACCACGGTCGGGATGGGGAAATCGTAACGTCGAGAACGGAGATTCACCATCCCGCCCGTCCAGATTCCGTCCGGTCGCGGCGAATTGCATTTGTCCGTATGAAGCGGCACACTGCCACCGGGGTGACTCAACGCCGCTCAGGAATTCGATCGGCAGGCTAAAGCCTTTATCCACAGATTTTGCAGATAGCGCAGATTCAAGGCATGAGGATTTCCCGAGGCTTGATTCCTTGAGTGCTGTCCAATGTCTGAATTCAATCTGCGGAATCTGTGAAATCTGTGGATAACGCTTTTGGCGTTCCATCAAATTCGTGAGCGACGGTGGTGACATTCGGTCCTGTCCGGGAGAGCCTCCGATGCGATTGACCGATTGGTCTGGTTGTTCGAGTGCCGGTCTGGCTCCGGTGATGGTGTTCGCCATGCTCACCTTGTCTCACGCGGCCGAGTACGACCGTCCGTCCGGTTTCAAGCCCCAAAGCCGCTCGGTGGTGATGGCGCAGCACGGCATGGTTGCCACCAGTCATCCCGCCGCGGCCCAGGCGGGGCTCGATGTGCTCCGCTCTGGTGGCAACGCCGTCGAGGCCGCCATCGCCGTCAACGCAATGCTCGGCGTCGTCGAACCAATGAGTTGCGGCATCGGTGGCGATTTGTTCGCGATCGTCTGGGACGCGAAATCGCAGAAGCTGTACGGCCTCAATGCTTCCGGCCGCAGTCCGCAGCAACTCACGCGGGCGATGTTTCGTGAGAAGAACCTGACGCAGATTCCCGACTACGGCCCATTGGCGTGGTCGCTGCCCGGGTGCGTCGACGGCTGGCACGAACTGCTCGCCAAGTTTGGTTCGCGACCGTTGAGCGAGTTGCTGGCACCGTCCATCACCGCCGCCGAGCAGGGTTATCCGGTCTCAGAACTCATCGCGTCCGGTTGGGCCGGTTCCGAGAAACGGCTGAAGGAATGGCTCGATTCCACGCGGGTCTATCTGCCGGGCGGTCGCGCGCCGAAAGCGGGGGAAATCGTCCGTCTGCCGGAACTCGCTGCGTCGTACCGGTTGATCGCCGAGCGCGGCCGCGATGCCTTCTATCGCGGACCGATCGCCGCCGAAATCTTGCGGTTCAGCCAGCAGCACGGCGGCTATTTCAGTGCTGCCGATTTCGCCGATCACCGCAGCGACTGGATCGAGCCGGTCTCGACCGATTACCGCGGCTATACGGTGTGGGAACTACCGCCGAACGGTCAGGGGATCGCGGCGCTCCAGATGCTGAACATTCTCGAAGGGTACGACCTGAAGTCGCTCGGCCCGAAGAGCGCGGAGTACGTGCATCGCTTCATCGAGGCGAAGAAGTTGGCGTTCGCCGACCGGGCGAAGTTCTATGCCGACCCGGCGTTCTCACCGGCCCCGGTCGCCGAACTGATCTCGAAGCCGTATGCCGCGCGACGGCGGGAGATGATTCAAGCCGACGGCATCGTCAAAAACGTCCCAGCGGGCGATCCGAAGCTGGCGCACGGCGACACGGTGTACCTGACCGTGGTTGACAAGGACCGCAACTGCTGCTCGCTGATTCAGAGCCTGTATCACGGCTTCGGCTCGCAGGTCGTGCCGGGCAATGTCGGCTTCGCGCTCCAGAACCGCGGGCAGTTGTTCGCGCTCGACGACACGCATCCCAACCGCCTGGAACCGGGCAAGCGGCCGTTTCACACAATCATTCCGGCGATGGTTACGAAGGCCGGGAAGCCGTGGTTCTGCTTCGGCGTGATGGGGGGCGACATGCAGCCGCAGGGACACGCGCAAGTGCTGATCAACATGATCGACTTCGGCATGAACGTGCAAGCCGCAGGTGACGCCGCCCGACTGCGACACGGCGGTTCGGCCACGCCGACGGGCCTTCCCGAAGAAGCCGACGGCGGCATGGTCTTTCTCGAAAGCGGCTACCCGGCCGAGACCGTCGCCAAGCTCAAGGCGCTCGGTCACCAGGTGACGGTCGGCTCGCCCGGCTCGTACGGCGGCTATCAGGGCATTCTCATCGACTGGGAGCGGGGCGTGCTGCACGGGGCGTCCGACCCTCGCAAGGACGGGGCCGCGGTCGGGTATTAAATCGCAGTTCAGCACCGCAGTGGGTGGCCGGGGCTGGACCGACCAACGGGAGGGAAGCCCCGGTGAGCACGCGATGACCGGGGCTTCGTCGAAGCGGCTCCAGCCCCGGCCACCCACCGAATGACCAATGATTACTCTGGCCGCCTTCGCTTGCGCTCAGGGCTGCGACAGGACCGTCAGCCGCGGCGGATGGCTTCCATGGGCGAGCGGCGGACGGACCAGATCGCCGGGTAGAGGCCGCCCAACATGCCGAGGGCGGTGCTGAACAGCAGGCTGTAGAGCAGCAGCGTCGGACTGGCGTACAGATCGAGCTCGGCTGGGAACGTGGCATTCAAGGCGAGCGTCCCCGCCCAGCCCAGCACGCAGCCGAGCGTGCCGCCGCACACGCCCAGGACGGCGCTTTCGGCGAGGATCAAGTGAACGATGTTGCCGGCCGACCAGCCGTTGGCGCGGAGCACGCCGAACTCGGTCAACCGCTCGGAGACGCTCATCAGCATCGTGTTGAGGATGCTCAGCAGCGCGGTGCCGATGCCGATGCTGTTCATCAGCACCAGAAAAATGTCGAGATCGGCGCTGAACTCCTGGATGCGGGCGCCCATTTCCATCGCCGATTGGACTTGCAGACCGGCGTCGTCGTCGGTCGATTCGGCGGTCTCCGCATCGCCGTCCGCCTTGGGCTTCGCGCCGCCGATGAACGACTTCGCCAGATTGGTCAGCAACTGAC
>JAWXBB010000321.1:0-14092 GCA_034439795.1 Planctomycetaceae bacterium
GCCGGAATGGCATTCGCCGACTGGCCGACGTCGGACGGGCACGGGATGCTGGCGTACCCGTGGCTGGAATCGACGGGGGACAAGTTCCTCGAACACGGACACCGGCTGGCGGGGATGCTGATCGGCGTGATGACGCTGGGGCTGACGTGGTTCGCCTTCGCCCGCGAATGCCGGCCCGCGGTCCGGTCGCTCGTCGTGGTGATTCTGCTGGCGGTCATCGGCCAAGGGTTGCTCGGCGGCAGCCGCGTCGTGCAGGACGAGCGCGTGCTGGCCTTCCTGCACGGCCAGTTCGCGGCGTGCATCTTCAGCCTGATGGGCGTGCTGGTCGCGATGACCGGCCGGACGTGGCTTCAATCGTCGGAATGGATTGCTCCGGCCCGGTTGGTGCGGGCGTTGTGGGCCGCCATGCTGCTGGTCGGCGTGCTGATCGTGCAGTACGTCCTCGGCGGGATGCTGCGACATCTCGGTTCGGCGCAGGCGTGGCTGGTGCATCCGTGGTTCGCGATCGCCGTCACCGCGGCGGCGCTGCTGTTCTTCGTCGCGGCGCGACGGACCGGGTCCGCAACCCTGCGTCGTGCCGCTGCGTGGGTGGTCGCCTTCGTCGCCCTGCAGGCGGCGTTGGGTGTCGCGACGTGGGGCGTCCGCTACGGCTTCCCGCAGTGGGGGATCGTCGCGGTGCAGCAATCGCCGTTGCAGGTGTCGATCCGCAGCCTGCACAAGGTGGTCGGACTGTTGACGTTCATGACGGCGGTCGTCGCCCTGGTCCGCACGGCGGCGCTGCTGCCCGCGCGGAAGACTTCGGACAACGAAATCGTCGCACCGGTCCTGATGGCGGGAGGCGTGCGATGAGCGTCGCTACCCCCGCCCGACCGGTCGCCAAGCCGGCCATTGCCCTGAACGCGGCGGTCGCCGAACGGCTCCGCGAATACGTCGAGTTGTCCCGGCCGCGGATCGCGCTCATGGTGCTCATCACCGTCGCGATGGGCTATCTGCTGGGACAGCGCAGCGGCTGGGAACTCGCCGGCCTGGTGCATGCGGCCATCGGCATTCTGCTCGTCGCGGCCGGGTCGTCCGCTGTCAATCAATGGATCGAGCGCGACACCGATGCGCTCATGCACCGCACGCAGAATCGTGCGCTCCCCGCCGGCCGGTTGCTGCCGTGGGAAGTCCTGTGCCTCGGCTTGATGTGTGCGGTGACGGGGTCGGTATATCTCGCCCTCAACGTGAATCTGCTGACGGCAGGTTTGACGGCGCTGACGTTCGTGCTGTACGCCGGGGTCTACACGCCGCTCAAGCGGTGGACGTCGCTCTGCACGGCGATCGGGGCGATCCCCGGTGCGATGCCGCCGGTGCTGGGGTGGACGGCGTCCGGGCAGCCGCTCGATCTGACGGCGTTCGCGCTCTTCGGCCTGTTGTTCTTCTGGCAGTTCCCGCACTTTCTGGCGATTGCGTGGCTGCACCGCGAGGACTACCACGCGGCCGGTTTGCGGATGCTGCCCGGCGGACGACCGATGCCGGGCGTCACCGGCCTGATGGCCCTGGGGTATGCGCTGGGCCTGATTCCCGTCAGTCTCGTGCCGGCGTGGCTGGGGGTCGCGGGCAACCTGTACGTTGTGGCGGCCGTCGCGTTGGGGTTGTTGTACGTCGCCTCGGCGGCGGCGTTCGCGTATTCGGAAACCCGCACTTCGGCCCGGCGGGTGTTGTGGGTTTCGCTGGCCTACCTGCCGCTCGTGTTGGGCTGGCTGGCGGCCGATCACGCCCGGCTGCTGTTCGGACCGGGATTGAGTTGACGATTCGAGTTCCCCTCATCGACCGGTCGTCGATGCGTTTTCATCGCTGAGAGTTGTTCGACATGACCCACGCTCCTGCTGCTCCCGCCCTGCGGATGGGCATCCCCATTCCGACCGCCAAGCTCGGCATGTGGCTGTTCCTGGGCACCGAGATCATGTTCTTCACGGCCTTCATTGGCACGTACATCGTGATGCGCATCGGCTCGCCCGGCTGGCCCAGCGACGTCCACATCACGCACATCAACATCACGCTCGGCGGCATCAACACGTTCGTGCTGATCTTCTCCAGCTTCATGGTGGTCGTCGCCCACGACGCCATCCTGCAGAAGAAACCGGCCACCGCCCGGGTGGCGATGATCGTCACCCTGCTCTGCGGCGTGCTGTTCCTCGGCATCAAGAGCATCGAATACACCGGCAAGTTCCAGCACGACATCCTGCCCGGCCACATCCCCGAAAGTGACATGCAGGCCATGAACAAACTGGTCCGCGACTTGCAATACCGGGTCGACGGGGACCTCGGCCTCATGTTCCCGGATGTCGAGAAGCGCGAAGACCAGTTGTCCGAACTGGACACGAAGATCGCCGACCTGTCGGCGAAATCGCCCGACTCGGCGGAGCTGAAGGAGGCCACCGCGCTCAAGAAGTTTTACGGCGCATTCGCGAACCTGCGCGATCACGTGCGGGCGGAGGTCTCGCTGTCGGTCCCCCTCGCCGAGATGGACAAGCTGCGGGCCGAGCCCGACGTCACCAAGATCCCGCGCATCCGGCTGGGCAGCTTCCCCGAACATCACGGCGGCGCGGACGAGCACGCCGCCGCACCCGATCCGCACACCGTCACCGGCTACTTCCAGCACATGCAGCACGATCCGGAGTTGGGCCCGTTCGTCTCGGGCTACGAAGTCACCCGCATCCGGCCGATTCTGTACGGCAACCTGTTCGCCTCGAACTACTTCCTGATGACCGGCTTCCACGCCATCCACGTGATCGTCGGCCTGATCCTGTTCGGCCTGGCCCTGAAGACCCCGCTCGCCATCGGCAACGCCGTGTTCGTCGAGAACATCGGCCTGTACTGGCACTTCGTCGATCTGGTCTGGATCTTCCTGTTCCCGCTGATTTACATTGTGTGAGACAAGACGCCCAGGGATTGCTATCCCTGGGCTTCCCCTGCCTGGATATCGCTCCCATGTCCGACGAGCATCACCACTCGCATTTCCGCACCTATGTGACGATCTTTCTGGTGCTGTGCGTGTTCACGGCCCTGTCGTGGATCGCCGACCTGATGCACATGGCGAACCACAACCTGCTCACGGTCATCGTGCTGGCCATCGCCTCGGCGAAGGCGCTGTGCGTGATGGCGGTGTTCATGCACCTGCAGTTCGAGCGGGCCTGGAAGTATCTGCTGCTGGCTCCGACGCTGATTCTCGCCTCGGCGATTCCGTTCGCCCTCGCGCCGGACGTCGGCCTGCACTACTACACGGTCGACGTGCCGCAACTGCACGAATACCAGCGGTTGAACGCCGCCCGCGTCGAGCACAGTCCCAACAGCCCGCAGGGGGATGTTGACCCGGCCCATCACGGCAACGCCCCCGAGCCGCATTGATCATGGACGCCGCCGTCGACGTCGCCGGGGTCTCGCACCGTTACGGCGACCGGACCGCGCTCGACGGCGTCTCGCTCGCATTGACTCGGGGCGAAATCTTCGGCCTGCTGGGACCGAACGGCGGCGGCAAGACCACGCTGTTCCGGCTGCTGACGACGCTGCTTCCCGTGCAGACCGGCCGCATCGCGATCTGCGGTCGCGACGTGCAGGCCGATCCCGCGGGGGTCCGCAGCCGGCTCGGCATCACGTTCCAGTCCCCCAGCCTCGACGGCAAGCTCACCGTCCGCGAAAACCTGCACCATCAGGGACACCTCTACGGTCTGATGGGCGCATCGCTCAAATCTCGCATCGAACAGGTGACCGGCTGGCTCGCCCTCGGCGACCGGCTCAACGAGCGGACCGATGTGCTCTCCGGCGGCCTCAAACGGCGCGTCGAGATCGCCAAGAGCCTGTTGCACGGCCCGGAAGTGCTGGTGCTCGATGAACCCAGCACCGGCCTCGACCCCGGCGTGCGGTTCGACCTGTGGGAGGTGCTGACGCGCGTCCGCAGCGAGCAGAACGTCACCGTGCTGGTGACGACGCATTTGATGGACGAGGCCGAACGCTGCGACCGCCTGGCGATCCTCGACCGCGGCCGGCTGGTCGCACTCGGCACGCCGCAGGAGCTGCGGTCGTCCGTCGGCGGCGACTCGCTGACCATCGCGGCGACCGATCCCGAGGGGCTGGCCGCCAGGATCGCCGAACGGTTCGGCGTTGTACCGAAACGGCTGGGGGACGAGCTGCGGATCGAACACGCCGGCGCAATCGATCTCCTCCGCGAACTGGTCGCGGCGTTCCCGGACGACATCGCGGCGATCTCGCTCGCAAAGCCGTCGCTGGAGGACGTCTTCATCGACCGCACCGGCCACCGCTTCTGGGACGCCGCGCCGTCGTCGTAGGAGCCGGACCGTGTCGGTCCGGTCTTCGCTTGTTTCATTCCGCGTTTGGCGTAGGGTGCAGTCGAGGCTTTGCGAGGCTCACCCCGTTGTGCCACAAAACGGTGAGCCTCGCAAAGCTTGGATATCACCCTACCAAAGGCAGAAACGGGTGAGTTTCGAAGACTCGACTGCACCCTACGGAAGTCAGCGGCCGCCCTCGTCGAGACCCGCGCCGAAGCCATCGTCGGACTTCGGCGGCTGTGCCGGGCTGGGTGACGGAATCGGCGGGGGCGTGAAGTCGGCCGCTTCGGATCTGGACGGCATCGCTTCGCCGAAGTGTTCGAGATCGCTCAACGGACGCTTCTCGGGCTTGGGGCGGCGCTCCGGCCTCGGTCGGCTGGGGCGCTCGGGCCTCCCTGGCGGCGGTCCCTGATTGGCGGGGGCGTCGCCGCCCTGTGGTTGATTCGCGTCCGGCGGTCCCCCTTCGGGGGCAAAGCGGCCGAAAGGACGGCGGCGGATGCGGCCTTCCACGGGCCGGGCGAGCTCTTCCTCCGTCAGGTTGAACGACGCGACTGACTGCTCGGGGAGCGAGACCATCGCCGGCGGACGCGGCGGCACCGTCCGTTCGCCGACGAGCTCCATCCACGTCCCTGCGGGCTGACAGCCGCAACGGACGCTGGTGACATCGCCGGGGACTTTGCGCTCGCGTTGGCACGCCGGGCAGCGCCACGTCCGCCGGACGTCCAGATCGTGCCGATACCCCGGCCCCCTCATCGCCGCTCTCCCAGAGAAATGCCGTTGCTGTGATGTCAGTGTAACGGATTTCGTCCGCCGATGCCCCCGTCCTTCAGGCCGTTAGCCGCGACCCGGAGGCTTTGCGCAGGGGAGCGCTGTGGGGAGCGCGCCGCGCTTGTCGTGCGCACAACGCAGCGCTCCCCTGCGCAAAGCCTCCGGGTCGCGGCTAACGGGGGCGATCCCATCATCCCCTCCCGCCGCCACTTCGGGTGGCAAACCCCGACCGCGGTGGTATAATTTGGGCCGAGATTGACACCGGGGCACGGGCGGCGAAGACGTCGTCCGTCCCTTTGTTTTTTGTCCCCCCACAGATTCACGACGGCCGAGCGGCCGGATGTCCGTGCAGTCGCGGGGCTCAGGAAGAGCGCCGCGTCCGTTCGCCGCCCGCATTGCGAGAAGGAGCGATTTCATGGACGACCGGCAACCCATTTCCCGCGAAGGTTACGACAAGCTCCGCGAGGAGATGCGGCAACTGGAGAACGTGGAGATGCCCGTCGTCGCGCAGGCCATCGCCGACGCCCGCTCCGAAGGGGATCTCAAGGAGAACGCCGAGTACCACGGCCAGCGCGAGCGGCAGGGCTTGATGCAGGCCCGGATCAACTCGCTGAAGTCCAAGCTGGCGGACTGCTACATCGTCGACAAATCGACGCTGCCGAAGGGGATCGTCAACTTCGGAAGCTGCGTGTCGGTCAAGGATCTCAAGTTCGACGACGACGAGCGCTACGTCTTCGTCGGCCCCGGCGAGGAAGACTACGCCTGCGACCCGATGAAGATCCTCACCAACAGCCCGCTCGCCCAGGCGATGCTCGGCAAAAAGGTCGGCGACGTCGTCGAGTTCGAGGCCCCCCGCGGCATGCAGAAATACGAAGTGACGGGCATCGAAGACGGCGCGTGACGCATTCCGTCCGCCATCACAGCCGAGAGCGCCAGCGAACGGAGTCTTTCTTGCCTGGGTGCCATGCTCCCAGCTTTGGGGGAGCATGTGACGTTGCGAATGGCCCTCGATGCCATGCTTGCCCAAAGCTGCAAGCATGGCACCCAACGCCGTTCACGCATCTGATGGAAAGGCAAATGCGTTTGTCCGCAGATTTCGCCGATTCCGCAGATTAGAAATCGGACAGCTGGCAGCACCGGACCGTGTCTACCTCTGCAGTGTCTCTGTCTTGAATCTGCGGAATCGGTGAAATCTGTGGACGAAATCTTCGCCTGTCGATCAAATCTGCCAACGGCATTACCAGGCACCCACCTTCGCCCCCGCTTCATGCTGATCCTCACCCATTGCCCCCGATGAGCCTCCCGCCGATGTCCGACCCCGACCGTTTCCGCACCGGCATTTCCGCGCTCGATGAACTGCTCGGCGGCGGTCTCGTCCCCGGTACGCTCACCGTGGTCATGGGGGCGACGGGCATCGGCAAGACGCAGCTCGGGTTGCAGTTCGCCGTGGCCGGCCTCAACCAGGAGGGCGAGCGGGGCTGCCTGTTCGACATGACCACCCGCGGCGACGCGCAGAACCACGCGGCGTACGCCCAACGGCTCGCCGACTGGCCGCTCCGCGAACGCCCCATCGACCTGCCGTTCACGCCCGACGATCTGTGGAACCGGGCCGCGAGCCGGTTCGATTACTTCCACATCTTCGAGCGGTCCGGCCGTAGGGTCACGGTCCACGACATCGACCACGATCAATGGCAGGCATGGAAGGTCGAACTGAACAACAAGCTCGACCAGGCCATCGCCTACTTCTACGCCAACTTCGTCCACGGCGTCCGGCGGTGCGTGATCGACGGCATCGAACCGGCCGACAAGGCCAGCGAATCGTTCCAGTTCCACGTGTTCGACTACATCTATCACCAGATCCTGCACAAAGACCACGACTGGACGGCTCGCGACCTGTTTCGCGTGCATTTCCGCGAACACGAGCCACAGGTCATGCAGCATGCCTACGATCACACCAAGCTGACGTGCCTGATGCTCTACACGTCGCACGAGGTGATGCTCGACGACCTCATCAGCCGGCCGCTCGAAAGCGGCGACGAGCTGTCGAACGCGAACACGATCATCCTGATGGGCAAGATCCGCGACGGCCTGAAAATCCGCCGGGCGTTGCACATCGCCAAACACCGCGGCAGCCCGTGCGACGACTCGATCGTGCCGTATGAGATCACGGAGCGCGGGATCGTGCTGACATAAGATAGGAGCCGGGGCGTGTCGCCCCGGTCTTAGTTCTTACGTGGTAACTGCCCGATATCCTCGTACAATCGAAGCTGGATCGAGGCAGATTCATCACGGCACAATCGCCAGCGAGTGTGACCATGCCCCCACCACAACGTCTCACCAAAAAATGGAGATTCCAGTGGGTTGCTGTCAGCGCTCTGCTCGCGGTGGTGATGCTGGGCTGCTCGTGGCGAATCTTTCAGAAATACCGCGCGCTCACAGCACTGCATGCTTCTGGATTTGTCACCGCCCGATGCCTGCCGCTCCCGCGCTGGCTGCGGCCGAACGGAGAAGTGTGGGCAATCGAGAACACCGGATGGGTGGGAGTGCATCTCACTGCACTCTGCGGCCCACTGCCGCGTCACGTCAATCCACAGGCCATTCAGGCAATCATTCACTTAAATCAGACACAATGGTTGTCGGCGCAGCATGCCGATCTCACCGACGACCAATTGGCGCTGCTCACCAGGGTCACATCTCTCAAAACGTTGTTGATCGACGGCAATCCCATCACAGATGAAGGTCTGGCCCATCTCGCGCCGCTGACCTCACTGCAAGTTCTCAACGTGAGCAACACCAACGTGACCAGCCAAGGGGTTGAGCGTCTCCGCCAAGCGCTGCCCCACTGCAGAATCATTGACCATCAGACTGAATCGACGGAAACAATCGACCCGAATGGGATTCACTGATTGACCGCCCGGGTGGCTCGCCCCGACTCTGACGGGCAGAATCACCACCGGGACTCATGTCCCCCACCGCTCGTCCTCACGCCACCGGCAGCAACTCTTCAATCGGCGCACCGCTCGGCAGAATCGGCATCGGCCGTCCGCGACGGTCGGGGAAGCTCCGTTCGTAGTCGATCCCCAGGTGGCGGTAGACCGTGGCCCACAGATCGTTCGGGGTCAACGGGCGGTCTTTGGGGTGCTCGCCTTTGGAGTTCGTCGAGCCGATGACCTGCCCCGTCCGCTGGCCGCCGCCGAAGGTGATGAGGGACATCGCCTGCGGCCAGTGATCGCGGCCGGGCTGCATCACGCCGGTTTGCGAGCCGACGACGTTGGTGATCCGGGGCGTGCGGCCGAACTCGCCCGTCACCACCACGAGTGTGCGGCGGTCGAGGCCGCGGTAGTACAAATCTTCGATGAGGGCCGTCACCGCCTGATCGTAGATCGGCAGCCGCAGCTTCAGGTCATCGAACATGTGGCAGTTGACGGCGTGCGAGTCCCAGTTGTACGTTCCCTGCTTCAGCCACTCGACGCCCGACTGATACGGGTTCTCGATGACCACTGTGACGAACGTGCTGCCGGCTTCGATGAGCCGGCGGGCCATCAGCAGCCGTTGTCCCCAGGCGTGCTTGCCGTAGCGGTCGCGGACGGCCTGGTCTTCCTGCGACAGATCGAACGCCTGCTTGGCCTTGTCGCTGGTGAGCAGATTCATCGCACGGTGATGGAATTTGTCCATCGAGTCCATGAGACCCGACTGATCGGCCTGTCGGCGGAACTGATCGAACTGCGCGAGCAGCGCCGTGCGGTCGTCGAGTCGCGTCGAGACTTCGGCGATGGGGGCGATGTTCGGCACCTTGAAGTCGGCCGTGCTCGGATCGCCCGGCACCATGAACGGCGTGTACGCGGGACCGAGATACGCCGCCCCCTGGCTGAACGTGTCGACCTGGTCGCGGCCGGGCTCGACGATGCAGACGTAGTTCGGCACCTCGGCCCGGCGATGCTCGATCGCCTTGGCGACGATGGACCCGACGGCGGGCGAATCGTTCTCGAAGCCGACCGGCGACTTCGGATCGCGGGCCGTCATAAACTTCTTGTGGCCGCCGCCGTGATCGGCGAACTCGTGCGCAATCGACCGGACGACGTTGTACTTCTGCGCGAGCTGCGCGTGCCGCGGCATCAGCTCGCAGACATCGAGTCCGGGCACGGTCGTGGCAATCGGCTGAAATACGCCGCGGTATTCGGTCGGCGCGTTCGGCTTGAGGTCGTACATCTCCATGTGCGGCGGCCCGCCGGGGAGCCACACGAAGATGACGGAGGTGTCGGCTTCCGGTTGTCCGGTCTGATTGGCCTGGGCCGCGCGAAGCTGAAACAGTTGCGGCAGTGTGAGACCGCCGAGCCCGAGCACGCCGGCGCGCAAAAACTCGCGACGGCCCACGGGGCCGGGGCAAAACCGGGCGGCAGACGACATCGAGGCACCTTCACGTCGAGGCGGCAGGCAGGCGATGCAGGCGGGGTGATGCGGGCCGGTCCATCGGCGAAGGACGTTCATATTCAGTGTTGTTGATTATCGGCGGGCTGAGGGGAACATGTCAACAGATTCCGATCCGTTGGAAGCAAGCGGACAGAGAGTAAGGAATAGCCAGAAACGAGTTGGCTGCTCGCGATGAGTGTGCGCCATTCTTCATGGCTGTTGGTCTTGATCCCGGAGGGATCGCAGCCATTAGCCGGGGGTCGGAGGCTTTGCGGAGACCCCCGGAGAACGATCGTTGCGACCAGCTCGACCCCGGAGGGGTCGCAGCAAGCATCGGTGCTGCGACCCCTCCGGGGTCGAGTCGTGTTCACGGTCGGGTGACCGGTGGTGTCGCTGCGCTCAACCACCGGCTAATGGCTGCGATCCCTCCGGGATTGAGATCGTCTCATTCGACCACTAGGAGTGACGGTCACAACCTTCGCCAATCCCCATTCCCGACTCGCTGCCTTCATTCGACGCCGCACGGTATCCTCGTTCCATCCACAGGAGTGGCCCGAACCGTGTTTCCCTTGCGCGACGACATCCCAACTGAATCCGTGCCGATCGTGAACTATGCGATCATCATCGCCTGCGCGCTCGTGTTCTTCGCCGGGACGGCGGCGCCGGATGGCGGCGAACGGATGGTGTTCGAGTACGGCATGACGCCGGCCCGCGTCACCGGATTGCCGCCGACGGCGTTGCCCGCGCCGCCCCCCGGTCATCCCGAGGCCGGGTTTCCGCCGTTCGACGAACTGCCGCCGCCGGCCGTGTCGCCGTGGCTGACGCTGTTCACGTGCATGTTCCTGCATGGCGGGCTGATGCACATCGTGGGGAACAT
Organism: Planctomycetaceae bacterium; assembly: GCA_034439795.1. GTDB lineage: Bacteria > Planctomycetota > Planctomycetia > Planctomycetales > Planctomycetaceae > DSVQ01. Next base: position 10,384 of record JAWXBB010000321.1, read on the forward strand.
GTGGTTCCTCTACATCTTCGGCGACAACGTCGAGGACCGCTACGGGCATCTCGGGTACGCGCTGATGTACCTCGGCAGCGGACTGGCGGCGGGGGTGCTGCACATTCTCTCGTCGCCGGCGTCCCCCATTCCGACCGTCGGCGCCAGCGGGGCGATCGCCGGAGTCATGGGGGCGTACCTCGTCATGTTCCGGCATGCCCGCGTGATGACGCTGATCCCGCTCGGCATCTTCACGCAACTGATCGCCGTACCCGCGCCATTCTTTTTGGGGCTGTGGTTCGTGTTCCAGTTGTTGTCGGCGGCGGGATCGGACGGCGTCGGCGGCGGAGTCGCGTGGTGGGCGCACGTGGGGGGCTTCCTGGCGGGCGTCCTCGTGACGTGGCTGCTGGGCCTCGCCGGCCGCGTGCCGGTCGGCTACGCGCGCGAACACAGCCCGGCGGCCTGGCAGCGACGGAAGATGCCTTGGTAGGGAGCGCCGCGTTCTGCCGCTTGATCCCCTCTCCCGCGCTTCGTGGGAGAGGGTTAGGGTGAGGGTGCCTTTGTTTTGGCCTCTCTCTATCCTAACCCGAAGCGTCAGCGAGGACATGGAGCCACGGACTTTCAACTGTCGTCTGTCACGCGCCCGGGGCTTTCGCTTCCGCGAGAGGATGTTGAGTCGTCGCACGAGCGATCGTCCTCGCTAACGCTTCGGGTTAGTGTTGGCAGAAAACTCCGAAGCACCCTCACCCCGACCCTCTCCCAGCGAAGCGCCGGGAGCGGGAGATAAGACCCTGCGGAACCACCGATGCCCTTATCCCGCGACGATCTCGCCCAGCGGTACTTCGATCAACTGCCGTTCACGCCCTATCCGGTGCAGGAGGACGCGCTGCTGGCGTGGTTCTCCAGCGACACCGGCGTCCTCGTCTGCGCACCGACGGGGACCGGCAAGACGCTGATCGCCGAGGCCGCGCTGTTCGAGGCGCTGCACACCGGTCGCAAGGCGTACTACACCACGCCGCTGATTGCGCTGACCGATCAGAAGTTTCTGGAGATGCAGGCCGCGGCCGAGCGGTGGGGGTTCGACAAGAACCAGGTCGGTCTCGTCACCGGCAACCGGAAGGTGAACCCGGAGGCGACCGTGCTGGTGGTCGTCGCCGAGATTCTGTTGAACCGCTTGCTGCACGCCGAGGCGTTCGACTTCTCGGACGTCACGGCCGTCGTGATGGACGAGTTCCACAGCTTCTCCGACATCGAGCGCGGCATCGTGTGGGAGTTCGCCCTGTCGATGCTCCCCAAGCACGTCCGGCTGCTGCTGCTGTCGGCGACGATCGGCAATGCGGTCGACTTCGTGCTATGGCTCGACCGCTGTCACGGCCGCCGATTGGAGCTGATCCAGGGGACCGAGCGGAAGATCCCGCTGTCGTTCCGCTGGGTGCCGGACAAGCTGCTGACCGAACACCTCGAAGAGATGGCCGCGGGGGACGCCGAGATGCGCCGCACGCCCGCGCTGGTGTTCTGCTTCAACCGCGACGAATGCTGGAACGTCGCCGAGGAGCTGAAGGGGAAGTCGATGCTTGCCGACGGGCAGCAGAAGGCGCTCGGCGAGGAGCTCGCGAAGCACGACTGGTCGAAGGGAGTCGGGCCGAAGCTGAAACAGATTCTGTTCCGCGGCGTCGGCGTGCATCATGCGGGACTGCTGCCGAAGCATAAGCGGGTGGTCGAGCATCTGTTCCAGAAGAAGCTGCTGTCGATTTGCGTCTGCACGGAAACGCTCGCCGCGGGGATCAACCTGCCGGCCCGGTCCGTCGTGCTGCCGTGTCTGCTGAAGGGGAAGCCGGGGCAGCAGAAGATCATCGAGCCGAGCGCGGCCCATCAGATGTTCGGCCGCGCGGGCCGGCCGCAGTTCGACAAGGAAGGCTTCGTGTATGCTTTGCCGCATGAGGACGACGTTCGCATTCTCCGCTGGAAGGAGCGGTACGACCAGATCCCCGAGGACACGAAAGATCCGCTGCTGCTCAAGGCGAAGAAAGCCCTCAAGAAGAAGATGCCGACGCGCAGTCCCGAGCGGCAATACTGGAACGAATCGCAGTTCGACAAGCTGCGGATTGCGCCGCCGGGGGCGCTGATGAGCCGTGGGCCCTTGCCGTGGCGGCTGCTGGCGTATCTGTTGCAACTGTCTCCGGACGTCGATCGCCTGCGAACTCTCGTGCGCAAACGGTTGATGGACCCGAAGCAACTCGACGCCGGCGAGAAGCATCTGGAGGACATGCTGCTGACGTTGTACGCCGGGGACTACGTCCGCCTCGAACCGGAACCGCCGCCGCCACCGACGGTGACAGCCGAAGCCGCAGCAGCCGCCGAACCCGCACCCGCGGCGACGTCGTGGTTGTCGCAGCAGTTGCAGACGGCGATGAACCAACAGTGGGCGGCGCAGGGCATCAAGGTCGAATCGCCGACGACGGAGTCGGCCCGCTATCGGCCGCTGTTCGCGTATCCGACGGAGAAGCTCGCCCAACTGCTGATCTTCCGCAGCGTCAATCCGTTGTACGGTCTGTTTCTGATGGAACACCTCGGCGTCGCGGATCGCACCGAGCGCATCCTGTTGTGGGAATCGCTGCTCGAATTCCCGATGGCGCTCATCAAACACGTCCGCGTCCCGCCGCCGCACAAGCTGCCGCCGGGGCCGCTGGCGCTGACGAAGGTCGATCCGGAGATCGTCAGCCGGGGGCTGATCGCGGCCCAGGATCTGTATCCGGAGTTCGATCCCGACATTCCGTTCGAGGACCGCAAGTACGCCCCGCCGCTCGCCGACAAGGTGAAGCTGTGGTTCGACGCCGTGTATCCCGAGGTCCACGAGTTGCGGACCACACCGGTCTGGTGCGCCGGGGAACTGCTGGAGTTCGGCGGCAACTTCTACAACTACGTGTCGAGCCGCGATCTGTCGAAGCAGGAGGGCCTCGTCTTCCGGCACGTGTTGCGGCTGGTGCTGCTGCTCGGCGAGTTCGCGCAGCTCACCCCGCCGGACACCGATCCGCAGACGTGGCGCGAGGAGTTGCAAGACTTGGCGGCGCAATGGACCGAAGCCTGCCGCGGGGTCGATCCGACGAGCACCGATCACATGCTGGTCCACGCGGCGGACCCGGATCTGGTGGCGCTCGACGTGCCGGTGCAGGCGTCCGTGCTGGTCGATGTGAATGCGCCAACGGAGCCGGTGGATGAACCGGAATTCGGCGCGGGGCTGGACATCGGCGAGTAGGAGCCGGGGCGTGTCGCCCCGGCCTTCTGTCTTCCCGGACGCGAGGTTAGATCGACCGGGCCGACACGGCCCGGCTCCTCAAGAAGGAGTTGGCGTTATAACTTCGCCGGCGGTTCCGTCGCGGTTTTCGCAGCGGTCGCTGCCGTCACCATCTGCCGCAGGTTCGTGCCCAGGTCGAGTCGGTGCTGCGTTTCCCCGTGCTTCAGCAGCAGGTAGTCTTTGCCGATTTCCGTCACTTGGCCGCTGACGTCGGCGACTTTCACCTCGTCGCCCATCTTGACGACCGTCTTCTTGTCCTGCGAACGGTCGTACAGCCAGCCTTCCGGCACGCCGTCGCGGGAGATGATGCCGACCAGGAACGTGAACGACGCGGCATCATCCTCGACCTTCACCGGGATGGCAATCGTCACAGTCTGCGGGGGCAGGCCGTCGTCCGAGACCACGACGTTCACGGTGTAGTCGCCGAGGTTGAAC